>DASUNJ010000023.1:0-6706 GCA_036277235.1 Thermoanaerobaculia bacterium
GGTAGCGAGAGCAACTGAGCCGGTCGGCCTTCAAGCCATTTTTCAAACTCGTCAATCCGATTCTCGACCTCTCCCCGACCTTGGTAGAGGGCGAACAGTATCCCTTTCCCCCCAAAAAGTGGATGAACCTCGCCACGTTGATAGCTGGATGCCGAATCGCTCGCCAATCAATGTAGACAGCTTGTGCGGAGGCTTTATTGACAAGTGGGGTGATTCTGTATGGCACGAGGCGCTAAGGACCACGATCGCTTGGTACGTCGCAGCAAACTCACCGAGCGCTCCGAGCGAGGCTAAGATTACTCTCTGCCAGATTGCGCTTGAAGTTCTTGCGTCTCTTCAAGGGCTAGAGGATGGGCTCGCACACGAGCGTATTCGCGGCCTTCTCGAAGGCCTGAAGATACCCACTCAGATCCCGCCGAGGCTCGAGGAGCTCAATGCCTACGCGACCGGGTGTGGTGTTGACGCACCTGAGTGTTTGACTCGAATTCGCAACAAGCTTGAGCATCCAACAGCAAGGAATCGTCGGCAAGTCGGAGCGGTTGATGGAGTTGCGCGACTACAGGCTGCTCAATATGGGCTGGAACTTTTTGAGTTATGTCTGTTGGCAATGATGAACTACCAAGGAAAGTACGCTAGGCGCGCGTTTCAGGGCTGGAAGGGAGATGACGAAGTACTAGTGCCTTGGGCGTGAGCGGAAACGCCGCCGAACCAGCGCCTCCAGCGGACGGCTGGCGCCGCCCGCTGGAGGCGCATCCCCGTTAGCCGTTTGAAGGCGTGCCCATGCATCTCAGATAAGAGGAATCGAACATGACGGAACCATCGCCGCAGCCAGAGTCATTACGTACACAACTTGAGATACTCCAAACAAGAATTGGAGTTCATGGCGGCAGGTTATGGCAACTGCCTCTCACCTACCTCGGTGTTTTGGTGGTGAGTCTCTCTCAATTTGACAGGCAAGATCCCGTATTTGCTCCTTGGTTTGTATTTTCTTCTTTGACTATCTTCGGCGTACTGCTGTTGTGGTGCATGTATGGCGCGTTCGAAGGGTATAAGCGGACGGTCAAAGACATGAATGACGTGGAGCGGAAGCTAGCTCTTGTAGAAACGACAAAGAACAGAGTGTCTCACTATGCCCCCTACTTTGGCATCTTGGTATTAGGAATCCTTTTTACGGTTGGAGCTTCGGTCTATTTCTATGCTTCATCTACCCATGCCCCCATTCGCACTCCTTAAAATGGCGAGGGCGGTCCAGGGAAGTTGGTAGTCGGCGCGCACAGAAGACGGCCGCGTAGCGGGCCCCGATCCAAAGGAGTAATGACGATGCCTAAGCATCACATTTCCGCGATAACATTTGCAAGAGTTTATCCGCTGTATGTTCAAAAAGCGGCAGGCAAAAATCGTACGAAAGAAGAAGTTGACCAAATCATTTGCTGGTTGACGGGCTATGACCAAGCGGGATTACAGCAGCAAATCGAACAGGGAAACGATCTTGAAACCTTTTTTGCTCAAGCCCCAGTCATTCATCCGAATAGTTCGCTTATCAAGGGCGTAGTGTGCGGTATTCGCGTAGAAGAGATCGAAGATCCGTTGGTGCAAAAAATACGCTATTTAGACAAGCTGATTGATGAGCTCGCAAAAGGAAAGGCGATGGAGAAGATTTTGCGGCAATAACTCGTTTCGCCAGGAACTACAGCGATCAGGGGGCCTCCATGCACACGCACAATCCAGTCTGGGTGCCGGCGAGCTTCGTCGTTAGCTTCTCGAAATGAAGCGTTTCGTCGTTGTCACCGGTCTGCCCGCCAGCGGCAAGTCAACCGTTGGGGCGTGCGTCGCGGAGGCGCTCGCACTGCCGTTGCTCGACAAAGACCAGATTCTTGAAGCGTTGTTCGAGGCGCTCGGCGTCGGAGATGCTCAGTGGAGAACGCGGCTCAGTCGAGCCGCGGACGAAGTTTTGCAGGGGCTGGCCATGCGTTCTCAGGGAGCTGTCATTGCGTCTTGGTGGCAACATCCGCTGTCGAGCTTTGCGTCAGGCACATCTCCCACCTGGCTGCGTTCTCTCCCCGGCGAGGTGATCGAACTGCACTGCAAGTGCAGCCCACATATCGCAGTGGAGCGATTCTTCGCACGCAAACGGCATGATGGGCATCTCGACGGTTCGAAGTCAAAGTTAGAAGAGCTGGCCAAGTTTGAGCAACTCGCCGCGCATGGCGCACTTGGCGTTGGCCGCGTGGTCGAAGTCAATACGGAGGAGCAGCTTCAACTCGGTGCATTGCTGTACCGACTCCAGCCGCCCCGTAATAGTTAGGCGAGCTTCTGGGAGACAGCGCTGGTAGGATCGCGGTCCAGGTTGACCATCTCGTTCCCGACGAGGCGCGGCTCGGGATGAACGTCAGTAGAGGAGGTTGGTACCATGTCGGATGAGCGTTTGGTGGCTGATGGACGCGAGCGACTCACCGAGTCGAGCGAATTCCGTGCGGCCCGAGCAGCTATAATCGCTGCGGCTCGAGCTCGCTACGCCGAGCCTCTTGCCGGAGCCGGGATTCTTCGACGCCTTGTGCTGCATCTCCGTATGCGGCGTGAGATAGCTCAGGAGCTCGACAAGCTGGCGCCGCCAGGCGCGCTCTATATCCGGAAATAGCTAGCAGACTGCCGCCCAGGGCTTTGATAGGAGGATCCAATGTCGACACGCGATTATTTCATCCAGCGGTTCAATACCGAGCGCCCCGCTTTCGTCAAGGTCATCCGCGCTCTTCCCAGCGAGAAGCTCGATTACAAGCCGCACGAGCGCAACAGCTCGGCAGGCGACATCGCATGGTTCCTGGCTCAGGAGTTGGGTGCGCTGGTGCAGATGCTGGAAACGGGCGAGATCCAATGGAAACAGGTTCCGACTCCGGACTCTCTCGACGAGATCGCCGATGCGTACGAAGCCGCCGCGGACAAGATGGAGAAGGCATTGTCGTCGGCCGACGATGCGAGGTGGGAGCAGGAAGGCAAGATGTACTTCGGCGGCAAGCTCATGAAGACAGCGCCGATCGGCGAGACTCTCTGGGATTTCTGGTTCGACGCCATCCACCACCGCGGCCAGCTCACCGCCTACCTTCGTCCGATGGGGGGGACGGTGCCGTCGGTCTACGGACCCACGGCGGATGAGAAAGGCTGAGGAGGAAAGGACTTCAAGGACACCAGGGACTCCAAGGACAGGAACGGGCCTTGTCCTTGAGGTCCTTGAAGTCCTTGGTGTCCTTTAGAACCGCCCGCCCACTCCCGTGCTCGGGCCGTAGAGGATGGCGTTGAGCAGGAGCGGGGTCGTGGCCCTCCAGAAGAGACGGAAGGCGGGGTCCTGGGCGAAGAGGACGACGCCTCCCCGGCCGCGGGTCTCCATCCCCACCAGCAGGGAGCCGGAGAGGCGCTCTTCGGCTTCGGGCCAGGCGAAGCCGGCCACCACCGGATCGCCTTCCGCCACCAGCACGTCCTTGCGCGGATCGCCCGTGGTCTTGAGCACGACCGTGCCCTCGTACAGCACCTTCGGCGACGTGCGCAGGCCCAGGGTCAGAGGATGGTTGGGGCGCATCTGCGTGGCCAGGATCGCGCCCGGCGTGAAGATCGGACGGCTTTCCAGGCTCTTCTCGGCCTCGGTCTGGCCGCCTTCCGGATCCTCGTTCTCGGCGCCCTCGGCCTTCTTCTCGGGTTCCCAGCTCTTGATCCCGGTCATCTCGTGCTTCTGCAGCCACTCGATCGAGTCGCCGATCGCGACCAGCACGCCGCCGGCTTTCACCCAGGCGTCCACCGCCTCCTGCCCGCGGGTGCCGAGCGCCTCTTCGTAGTTGCCGCTCGGCAGGATCAGGACGTCCAGCTCCGAGAGGTCCACTTGGGCGAGCTGCGCCAGGTCCAGACGGTCGTGCGGTACCCGGATCTGCTCGTCGAGCAGGTGCCAGAGGAATCCGAAGGAGGTGGGATCGACCCCCATCCCGCTCACCAGGCCCGCGCGGACCGGCTTCACCCCTTCGACCTCGTTGGAGCCGAGCGAAATCCCCTTCATCTCGAAGGAGGAGTCGATCGCCCGGGCCGTGAGGCCGCTGTCCACGAGGAGCTTCTGCACGGCTTCGCCCACGTTTTCGGGATTGCCCCGGCGCGGGATGAACAGCGTGCCGGCGGGCAGCTCGCCACCCGTGCCGGAGAGGCTGCCCATCGCCACCCGGTGACGGATGCGGTGCTTCTGGAGATCCGCCGCGAAGCGGTAGGTGGCGATCCCCTGCGGCGGCACCAGGAACCCGAGGGCCGCTTCGTTTTTCCCCCCCTGAATACCGCCCGCGACTTCGGTCAGCGCGCGCAGGCCAGCGGGCGGGCTCGGGGCAACCCAGGTGTCCACGTTGAAGGCGTAGGGGAGCGACCAGGCGGTGATGTCGTAGAACTGGGCGCTCAGGTTCTGCTCCAGCCGCTGGCGCTGGCGCTCGACGAAGGACTCGCTCATCGGCGACTCGCGCTCGAGCAGCGCTTCGACGAGGTTGCCCAGCGGCTGGGTGGTCGAGACCACGTAGGTGCCCGGGGGGAAACGCTTGACCGAGTCGCCACCGATCTCGCCGTCGTCGGTCAGGCTGCGCGCCGCGATCTCGGTCGCCTGGGTGGTCTGCTGGACCCGGATGCCGTGCAGGGCGAGCAGGTCCGCGAGAGCCCGCGACTCGGACTGGTCCCCGGCCCAGAGGTAGGCGCGCGGCTCGGATGCAGCCTTGAGCCGGTTGGCCACGTAGTCTTCCAGCAGCCGGCGGCCGTTGGCGGAGGCCGTGCGCAGCGTGGTCATGGAGGTGGTCAGGTGGCGCGCCACGCGGTCGGCGAGCGTGAGCAGGGTGCCGTCCGGCAGGGTCAGGGCCAGTCCGCCCCGTCCGCCGCCGGCCATTTCGTAGGTCATGCCCACGGCGCCGCGCAGGCTCGGGTAGGAGTCGCCGTACCCGGGATAGAAGAGGTCGTAGCTCTCCCCCTTGAAGTAGACCCAGCCGAGCTTGTCGAAGACTTCGGCGTTGCCGCGGCCGAAGGTCTCCAGCCAGGAGACGACCCGGCGGTCGATCTGCGGATGGATCGGCTCGGCCGCGGGGGGGAAGAAGTAGCTCGATTCACTCCCCATCTCGTGGAAGTCGACGTAGACCTGCGGCTCCCAGGAGCGGTAGGCGGCGATCCGGCTGCGGGTTTCCTGCTGCGAGGCCCATGCCCAGTCGCGGTTGAGATCGATCAGGTAATGGTTCTGGCGGCCGCCCGGCCACGGCTCCCAGTGCTCGGCCGCGGACCGGTTCGGATTGGGCTCGGCCCCGCGCCGCTGCTCGAAGCTGCTCACGTAGCGTTCCCGGCCGTCGGGGTTCGAGAGCGGATCGATCAGGACGACCATGTTCTCCAGCATGCGCGCAATCGACCCGGTACCATCGCCCTGGCCGGCGGCGAGGAGGTACGCGACCCCCATGGCCGCCTCGGCCGAGGAGGACTCGTTGCCGTGGACGCCGTAGGCCAGCCAGACCACCAGGGGAGCGCGGCCCGCGATCCGGTCGCGCTCGGGCTCGGGGAGGTTGGTCGTGTCGGCCAGGCGCTGGTGCTCCTGCCGGATCTCCTCCAGGCGCTGGATGTTCGCGGGGCTGCCGATGGCCGCGAGCATCAGCGGTCGGCCTTCGTAGGTGCGGCCGTACTCCCACAGCTTCACGCGCGGCGAGGCCGCGGCCAACTGCTCCAGGTAGGCGACGATCCGGTCCCAGTGGGTGAAGCGCGCTCCCAGGGGGTAGCCCAGGAACACGTCGGGACGGGGGATCCGCTCGTCCACGGCGGGGAGATCGAGCGTTTCCCCGGCGGAGAGCGGCGCGATGATTCCCTCCATCATCCCAGCCGAACGGGAGGGAGCCTGCGCCCAGACAGCGATAGGAAAAACAAGCGCCAGCACGACGGCTGGAACGGAAGACTTGCGGAACATGACTCGTAGCCCTCTTTCAGGGGCCGGCGACAGGCGGCCCCAACCCGCGAATGCGGGGGAAATCAAATCACATCCCATGTGCTCAAGAAGCGACGACGCTCTCCGAGGAGATGTTGAGCCTCTTCATCATCTCATGGAGAGTGGTTGGCTTGACCTGCAGCAGCTCGGCTGCCCGTTTCTGGACCCCGTGCGAGGCCTGGAGCGCCTTGATGATGATCTGGCGCTCGTACTCGCTGACCGCCTCCTTGAACGCGATGCCGTTGGCCGGCAGCGTCGGCGGCGGCAGCCCCACCGACTCGGGATTGCGCACCTGCGATGCCAGCAGGTCGACCCCGAGGACTTCGCCGGTGGAGAGCACCACCGCCCGCTCGATCACGTTCTCCAGCTCGCGGACGTTGCCCGGCCAGTGGTAGTCGAGCAGCGCCTCCATGGCCTGGGGGGAGATGTCGCGGATGTGCTTCTCGTTCTCCCGCGCGTAGTGGGCGAGGAAGTGCTGGGCGAGGAGCGGGATGTCCTCCGTGCGCTTGCGCAGCGGCGGCAGGGTGATCGTGATCACGTTCAGGCGGTAGAAGAGGTCCTCGCGGAACCGCCGGTCCCGCACCAGCTCCTCCAGGCTGCGGTTGGTGGCGGCGATGATGCGCACGTCCACCCGGATGGTCTCCAGGCCGCCCAGGCGCATGAACTCGCGCTCCTGGATGACGCGCAGGAGCTTCGACTGGGTGTCCAGGGGGATGTTGCCGATCTCGTCGAAGAAGACCG
>DASUNJ010000024.1:0-4111 GCA_036277235.1 Thermoanaerobaculia bacterium
GACGCTTCCTTCGAGAACTTCATACAGACCGATGCGGCGATCAACTTCGGCAACTCGGGCGGCCCGCTGGTCAACCTGCGGGGAGAGGTGGTCGGCATCGCCACGGCCATCAACTGGGGCGCCGAGAACATCGGTTTCGCCGTGCCCGTGAATACGCTCAAGGAAGTGCTGCCGCAGCTCCGCGAGAAGGGCAAGGTGAGCCGCGGCTACCTGGGCATCCAGATCAACAACCTGAACTGGAACCAGGCGCGCGCCTTCGGCCTGGAGTCCACGGACGGCGCCCTCGTGGCCTCGGTCGAGCCCGACACGCCCGCGGGCGAGGCCGGCGTCCGCCACGGCGACATCATCACCTCTGTCGACGGCCGCCCGATCAAGACGACCCGCGACCTGATCAACTACGTGGCGAACAAGGGTCCGGGCTCCTCGGTCGACCTCGACGTGCTGCGCAACGGCAAGCCCGTGCAGCTCAAGGTCAGGCTCGGAGAGCGGCCGGAGCGCGACGCCGTGGCCGAGCGCGAGGAAGAGCGCGAGGAGGACGGCGAGAGCAGCATCGAGTGGATGGGCATCCAGTACCAGGATCTCAGCCAGAGCCTGCGCCAGATGCACGACGTCCCGACCAGCGTCGACGGCGTGGTGGTGACCCAGGTCGCGCCGACCAGCCCGCTCTACGAGCAGTTCGTCCGGCCGGGCACGATCATCACCGAGGTCAACGGCCAGGAGGTGGATGGCGTCGAGTCGTTCGAGCGCATCGTCAAGGGCGCGAAGGCGGGCTCGTACCTCCGTCTCTACGTCATGCCCTTCGCGCGGGGACAGCGCGGCCAGCCGTTCTTCGCAGTCGTGCAGGTGCCGTAGACCGCGGACAGGGGACCCATACCCGGGGCCGGCTCCTTTTTCGGGGGCCGGCCTTTTTCTTGCTAGACTCTGAAACGACCATGGCCAGAACCACAGACAACATCCGCGCCTCCGTGCTGGTGGTGGACGACGAGGCGGCGATCCGCGACAGCTTGCGCATGATCCTGGAGTTCGAAGGCTACCGGGTGGACGAGGCGGGCAGCGGTCCGCAGGCGCTCACCCGCGTGGCCGAGCGGCCTCCGGACGCGCTCCTCCTCGACATCAAGATGCCCGAGATGGACGGGCTCGACCTGCTCAAGGCCCTGCGCGAGCGCGGTTACGACATGCCGGTGCTGATGATCAGCGGTCACGCCGACGTCCAGACCGCGGTCGAAGCCACCCGCCGCGGTGCCTACGACTTTTTCGAGAAGCCGCTGCAGCGCGAGCGCGTGCTGGTCGCGCTGCGCAATGCGGTCGACGCCTGGCGCCTGCAGTCGGAGAACAGCGTCCTGCGCCAGGAGCCGGACGAGCTGGTCGGCACCGCGCCGGCCGTGCGCCGGCTGCGCGAGACGATCGACAAGGCGGCGCCCACTCCGGCGACCGTCCTGATCACGGGCGAGAGCGGCACCGGCAAGGAGCTGGTGGCGCGCGCCATCCACAAACAGTCCGCGCGCCGCGACCGGACGCTCGTGCAGGTCAACTGCGCGGCGATCCCGGACGAGCTGATCGAGTCCGAGCTGTTCGGGCACGAGAAGGGGAGCTTCACCGGCGCGGTGCGGCGCCAGACCGGCAAGTTCGTGGCCGCCGACGGCGGCACCATCTTCCTCGACGAGATCGGCGACATGTCCGCACGGACCCAGGCAAAGGTCCTGCGCGTCCTCCAGAGCGGCGAGGTCGAGCCGGTCGGGGCGGAGAAGACCGTGCAGGTGGACGTGCGGGTGGTGGCGGCCACCCATCGCAACCTGGAAGAGGAGATCAAGGCGGGCCGGTTCCGCGAGGACCTCTACTACCGCCTGAACGTGATCCCGATCCGCACCCCGGCGCTCCGCGAGCACCTGGAGGACGTTCCGCAGATCGTGGACTACATGGTGCGGCGCTACGCCGAACGCAACAATTACCGGCCGAAGGAGTTCATTCCGGAGGCGCTCGCGCATCTGAAGTCGCTGCCCTGGAAGGGGAACGTGCGCGAGCTCAAGAACCTCGTCGAGCGCATGCTGATCCTCTCCCCGGGCGACAAGATCACCCGGGAGGATGTGATCGCCGCCACGGGAGGAGCGCGCCCCGAGCTGTCCAGCGCGCTCCTGGCGGTGCAGACGCTGCGCGAGTTCCGCGATCTTTCCGAGCGCATGTTCCTGATCCACAAGCTCGAGGAGAACAACTGGAACGTCACGCAGACCGCGCAGGCGATCGACACTCCACGCAGCAACCTCTACAAAAAGCTGGATCAGTACGAGATCCGGCGAGAGGAGCACCCTCCCCGTGAAAGCTAATATTGCTGAGAATGAACAGGTCGTGATGCGCCTCCTGGAGGAGAGCGGCGCCCTGCGGCGCGGCCACTTCCTCCTTTCTTCCGGGCTTCACTCGACCGCGTACGTCCAGTGCGCGCTGCTGCTGGAGGACCCCGTGCGGGCTCGCCGGGTCGGCTCGGACCTGGCCGAGATGCTCCGCAACCAGCATCCCGACTCGGTGGTTTCGCCGGCGCTGGGCGGGGTGATCATCGGGCACGAGGTGGCGGCGGCCCTCGGCGTCCCCTTCCGCTTCACGGAGCGCAAGGGGGACGAGATGGGCTTCCGCCGCGGGTTCAGCCTGCACCAGGGGGAGAGGGTGGTGATCGTGGAGGACGTGGTCACCACCGGCCGCTCGACCCTGGAGACCGCCGCTCTCGCCACCAGCAAGGGAGCACGGGTCGTGGCCGTCGGCTCGATCATCGACCGCAGCGTGGGGCGCGACCCGTTCGACGTGCCCTTCCGCTCGCTGCTGAAGCTGGATTTGCCGTCCTATGGTCCCAACGAGTGCCCGGCCTGCCGCGCAGGAGCCCAGGCCCCGGAGAAGCCCGGCAGCCGCCCGGACGCCGAAAAGGCCACGGCCGAGACGGCGGGGATGTCGGGAGTCTCGGGGATACCGTCGGAGCGGGCGGAGTAAAAGGACCAAAAGGACTTAAAGGACCTAAAGGACAGCAGAAACACCCCGTCCTTTACGTCCCTTTCGTCCTTTACGTCCTTTAGGTCCTTTACACCTCGCCGCGCAGCGCCAACTGCGGATCCGTTCTCGCCGCCCGTCTCGCCGGCAGATAGCTCGCCAGCCCGGCCACCAGGACCAGCACGGCCGCCACGGCCACGTAGATGCCCGGGTCCATCGCGCTCACTCCGAACAGCAGGCTCTCCATGCCGCGGGTCGCGACCAGCGCCAGCCCCAGCCCGAAGACCGCGCCGAAGACCGCCAAGACCATCGCCTGCCTCAGGACCATGCGGACCACCCGGTCCCGCGTGGCGCCCAGGGCCATGCGCACGCCGATCTCCTGGCTGCGCTGGCTCACGCCGTAGGCGATCACCCCGTACATCCCGATCGCGGCCAGGATCAGCGCGACCGCGGCGAAGCCGCCGAGCAGGAGCATGTAGAAGCGCGGCTGGGAGACCGATGCGGTGACCACCTCGTCCAGCGTCTGCAGCTCGTAGAGGGGGAGGTCCGGGTCGACCTCGCGGACCTGGGCTCGCGCCGCGGCGGCCACGGTGCCCAGGTCGGCGGTCGAGCGCACGATCACCGACAGGCTCCCGATCGGGGCCTGGTCGAAAGGCAGGAAGATCTGCGGGTCGGCCGCGTTGTCCAGGGTGGACTGTTTGAAGTCGCCCACGATTCCTACGACCTCGCCACCGCGTTGGATGCCGTTATTGGTCCAGCCCAGGACGATGCGGCGGCCGAGCGGCTCCTCGTCCGGGAAGTACTTGCGGACTGCCGCCTCGGTAAGGATGGCGACCGGGGTGGAGCCGTCGCGGTCCTGGTCCGTGAACGCCCGGCCGCGCACCAGGGGAAGCCCCAAGGCCTTGAAGTAGCCGGGCGTGACGAGGGCGACGCGCATCGCGGGCTCCTCACCCGGGAGCGCTTTCGGCCTTCCCTCCACGTCGAAGCTCAGCGTGAACCCGGAACGGTCGAGCGGCCGGCCGAACGCGGCGCCGCCGGCCGCGGTGACGCCCGGCAATTTTCCCATCCTTTCCATGAGCGAGCCCGCGAGCTGGCGGAGCTGCGGGTCCTCCGCGTACTTCGACTCCGGCGGCGCCAGGTT
>DASUNJ010000025.1:0-9489 GCA_036277235.1 Thermoanaerobaculia bacterium
CCCGAGGAGGCGAAGACGATCTTCACCCTCTTCGCGCGCCTCCGTCCGGAGGTGCCGGGAAGCGGCGTCGGCCTGGCCGTCTGCCGCAAGATCGTGGAGCGCCACGGCGGGCGCATCTGGGTCGAATCGCAACCAGGGCGGGGCTCGACGTTCTTCTTCACCCTTCCCTTGGCGGAAATTGACCTGAATTGACCCAACAATGCTCCATAAAGTAAAATCTTGCCGCCGTTCGAAGAAAAAATGCAGTCCACCGGAGCTTCGAGGATGAGCGACAGGGTGATCCGGGTCCTGGTCGTGGAGGACAACCACGGCGATGCCTTGCTACTGCGCCGGCTCCTGGGCGGAGGCGGTTTTCATCTCACCGCGGTCGACCGGGTCGCCAAGGCCCTGGACTGTCTCGAGGCCGGTCACGAGATCGACGTCATCCTGCTCGACGTGACGCTGCCGGACAGCCGCGGCCCCGAGCTCGATTCGCTGGCCCGCATCCAGGACCGGGCGCCGAAGGTCCCCGTCATCCTGCTCACCGGCATCGAGGACGAGGAGCTGGCCGTCCGGGCGGTCCGCGAGGGGGCGCAGGACTATCTCATCAAGCGGCAGGTCGAGGGCGACCTCCTGGTGCGCTCGATCCGCTATGCCATCGGGCGCAAGCAGGCCGAAGAGGAGCTGCGGGAGAGCGAGGAGCGCTACGCCCTGGCGGTCCGCGGGGCCAACGACGGGCTCTGGGACTGGCGCCTCTCGACCGGCCAGATCTACTTCTCGCCGCGTTGGAAGGCGATGCTCGGGCTCCACGACGAGGAGGTCCGGGAGGATCCCGAGGAGTGGCTCAGCCGGGTCCATCCCGACGACATCAAGGCCGTGCGCGGCGCTCTCGCCGCTCACCTGGAGGGCCGCACGCCGCATTTCGAGAGCGAGCACCGCATCCGGCAGCAGGACGGCAATTATCGCTGGGTGCAGAACCGGGGCATTGCGGTGCGGGACAGGAGCGGCCAGCCATACCGCATGGCGGGCTCGCAGTCGGACATCACCACCCGCAAGACGGCCGAGGAGCGGTTGCAGCACAACGCCCTCCACGACGCCTTGACGGGCCTGCCCAACCGCGCGCTCTTCCTGGACAGGCTCGGCCTCGCGATCGCCCACACCTGGCGGCGGTCCGATTACATGTTCGCCGTCTTCTTCCTCGACCTCGACCGCTTCAAGAACATCAACGACAGCCTGGGCCACAGCGCCGGAGACGCGCTGCTGGTCGCCCTGGCCAAGCGCCTGGAGCTGCTGCTGCGCCCCGGCGACACGGTCGCCCGTCTCGGCGGCGACGAGTTCGCGATCCTGCTCGACGATGTCGCCGGCCCCACCCAGGCGACGCGCGTGGCGCAACGGATCCACCGCGAGCTGGCGCTCCCCTTCAACCTCGGCGGCCACGAAGTGTTCACGAGCGCCAGCCTGGGGATCACCCTCAGCTCGCGGGGCGGCTACGAGCATCCGGAAGAGGTGCTGCGCGATGCGGACACAGCGATGTACCGGGCCAAGGCCTCCGGCAAGGCGAGGCACGCGGTGTTCGACCGCGAGATGCACGACAACGCGGTCGCCGTCCTGGCGCTCGAAAACGACCTGCGCCGTGCGATCGAGCGCGGCGAGTTCGAGCTGTTCTACCAGCCGATCGTCTCGCTTGCCAACGGCCGGATCGACGCGTTCGAGGCGCTGGTGCGCTGGAATCATCCGCGGCGCGGCCTCCTCCATCCCGACCAGTTCATCCCCGTGGCGGAAGAGACGGGCCTGATCGTGCCGATGGGCTGGTGGGTGTTGCAGCAGGCCTGCCGCCAGCTCGGCGAGTGGCAGTCGCTCTACCCGTTCGCCCATCCGCTCTCGATCAGCGTGAACCTGTCCTGCAAGCAGTTCCTCCAGGCTGATCTGGTCAAGCGGGTGCGGTGGATTCTGCAGGAGACCCGGGTCGAACCCTGCAGCCTGCGCCTGGAGATCACCGAGAGCACGATCATGGAGCATGCCAGCGAAGCCGTGGCCAAGCTCATGGAGCTGCGCCAGTTGAACATCCAGCTCCACATCGACGACTTCGGGACCGGCTACTCCTCGCTGAGCTACCTGCACCGGCTGCCGATGGACACGTTGAAGATCGACCGCTCCTTCATCAGCGGCATGCAGGGGCGGGACGAGCGCGCCGAGATCGTCAGCACGATCGTGACGCTCGCGCGCACGCTCGGCATGAGCGTCGCGGCCGAGGGGTTGGAGACCGCGGACCAGGTCTCCCGTGTGCGCGGCCTCTCCTGTCAGTACGGCCAGGGCTACTACTTCGCGGGCCCGCTCGAGAGCGTGGCCGCGGGCAACCTCATCGCCGGCCCGGTGCAGTGGATCGCCGCGAGTTGATCTTCCACGCCGTCCGGTGTACCCTTAAGGACAGCCAAACCCGGTAAGCGGTGCTTCGAAGTGCTGACGGCGGAACTGTGCCCGAAGCCTCGAAAGGAGGATGCGTGCGCGCCAGAACCTGGATCGTGAGCTGTCTTTTCCTTCTGATCGTCCCCGCCCTGCATGCAGCGGAGCTCGTCTGCGGCGAGCATGACCTGATGTTCGGCTGCACCAAGACCGAGGAGCGGGGCAGGCTCCGGGCGGGTTGCGGCGTTCACGAGGGCGGACGCTTCTTCGCCTCGGAATGGCGGATTCACGATCTGAAGACGGAGAAGGTCCTGGAACAGGCACGCACGGGTCCGGACGGCATCGCGCTGGTCGAGATCCCCAAGGCCCGCTGGGTGATCCTCGAAGGCGAGATCACGTGCTCGAAGAATGCCCGCGAGCGGGCCATCCCCTACCGCTTCCTCGTCGAGCGGACCGGCAAGGACAGCTTCCAGCAGCGTCCCTACACGCCCGAGAACCTGATGGCGACCGGAAACTGGAACGAGGAAACCCAACTGAACTACGGAGCCTTCCGGAGCCGCTTCCTGCTCGGAACGGAGAGCGCCGCGGCGCCTTAGGACTGAACCATCCGCCGGAAGAGATCGTCGAGCGCCCGCTCGGGGTGCTCGCAGAGGCCGGTGTGGACGGGTGAGACCTGGATCATCGTGCTCCGCGGGGACACGAGCCAGTGGAAGCGCTCCCGGATCGAGAGCTTGGCGATCGGGCCGGCGTCCGCATTTCCGGCGCAGATCCGTGGGATTGCCTCCAGGTGCTGCCGGATGAGTTCCACGTCCGCCTCGGGCCAGAGCGCGCGCAGGCGCGCCTCGTCCACCTCGACGCGCGCCGCGAGAAAATCTTTCTGAAGGCAGAAGAGGATGACCCCGGCGTTGAGGAACTCCTCGCGGTCCACTCGGGGCACCACCCGGATCACGGCATAGTCAAAGCTGGGCGCGGGCACGCACGGCCTCCTCGAGGAAAAGGGGAGCGGCTTCGAGCCTCTGCATCAGCCAGGTCACGTAGGCCGCCCGCTTCTCGGACGGTGTCGAGATCCCGGGCTCGGGCAGCAGCCATTCGTCCGGAACCAGCGCGAGCACGCGCTCGAACACCGCCTCCGTGAGCCGCGGACGCAGCAGGGCATCGGCTTCCCGGATGCGGTCCGCCCAGGGCAGCAGCACGTGGTCGCGGATCGCGGCGAACGGGCTCCGAGCTGCCTGCTCCACGTTCTGCCAGTTGTGGTGGAAGTAGAGCGCCGCGCCGTGATCGATGAAATAGAGCGTCTTGTGCCAGTAGAGAAGGTTCGGGTTGCGCGCGGTCCGGTCGACGTTGGTGACGAAGGCGTCGAACCAGACGGCCTGCGAGGCGAGATCGGCGCTCACCACATCCCTGGCGGCGGGATCGAACATGACGGACCCCGGCAAGTAGTCGAGCGCCAGGTTCAGCCCCACGCTCCCCTTGAGCAGCTCGCGGATCTCCCAGTCGGGCTCGTTGCGCCCGAGCGCCGAATCCACCTCGACCAGCACCAGCTCCGGCACTTTGAGCCCCAGCTCCCGGCCGATCTCGCCGGCGATCAGCTCGGAAACCAGGGCCCGGGCGCCCTGCCCCGCACCCCGGAACTTGAGCACGTAGAGGCCCAGGTCGTCCGCCTCCACGATGGCGGGCAGGGAGCCGCCCTCGCGGAGGGGAGTGACGTAGCGGGTGGCGAAGACGGTGCGCAGCATGAGATGCTTCTAAGAAGCCCATTCCAGCCGGCGCTTCAAGGCATTGCAGTGCGTGATGGGCAACACTTTTTCATGCTGCAGCCGCCCAACAACTATGCCGGGGGCAATCCCCAACTCTGCGGCGAACCGGCTGAGCCGGTCATGGCTTAAGTGCCCAGGTTTTTCAAGAAAGGCCCGCAGCCGTCCTTTCGGGATAAGGAACTCGGCAGCAAACTCATTGGCCTCTTCTTCGCGCGCATCGCCGCCATCAAGGCCCTCAATAAACAGGTCCTTCTTGCTGTGGAGCAAAATATGGGCAGCCTCATGGAAAAATGTGAACCACATCTGATCGTCGGTCTTGTATCGAAGGCTTAGCATTATAACTGGCCTGGAGTGTCCCTTTATCCAGAACGTCGCGCCGCTTGCACCGCTGCCAGGCAACTCACGGATAAACACTACTACTACCCCGCAGCGTCCGCACAGCTCTCCGAGGAGCGGCTGAAACTGCAATGGCGGAAGGACAGTCAGTCTTCTAATCCCAGTTAGCGCTTCCCGGAATGCCGAGGCGTCATACTCTCTGCACGCTGCTTGCTCGCCCGCTATCTGGCCACGCCTGAGCCAAGCTGCAAGAGCGTATTCGTTACTCTTCTTGGCTCTCCGAAACGCTGCACCTCGCCAGACGGATGACCATTGGTCAGGAGAGGCGATGCCGAAAAAACGGAGCAGCGAATAGAGCTTGCCCATTTTGTCTGGGCTCTCGGGGATCAGGCGGTACTTGATCATCTCTCGGATGGGGAACTTCTCGATCCACGCAAGTTCGCGCTCGAAACGCTCCGCCTCTTCTTGCTGCGCAAGAAATTCCCGATACTGTGCCTCTCGAGCATTCCAAAAGGTCGCTGGAATCCCGAGAACTCGCTCTAGCTGGAGCGCGGTTTCCGGAGTGATTGCGGACTTCCCCTTAACGATCTCGTTGATGGTTTTACGTGGGCGGCCGGTCCGCTCCGCTAGCTCCGCTTGGGTGATCCCGCGCTCCTCAAGAACCTCCAATAGCGTTTCCCCAGGAGGCGAAACCTCCTTCGAATCGCAGCACTCTTTTTCGAGCTTGCTGGTACAGAAGAGGATATCCAAGGGTGCCCTCTCGATTAACGGATGGGGTGAATCACCCGGCTGACGAAGATTAGCATATCTACGGCCAGGGTGGTGGATGGTCGGCCCTCTCGGCTTGGCCCCGCCGTGCTTCTTGGGGTGCGGCGGATGGTATCAGCTCCGGAAGCGAAGGATTTCCGCCCGCCCGGCATCTATCCAGGTCGGAAGGTGAGAAAGGAGACGACGGCATGAGAAGCTGGACGATCTGTCTTGCGGGAGCGGTGGTCCTGGCGTTGGCACTCCAGTCCCCGGCTTTGGCCCACGACTTCGGCGTCAGGGCGATCCTCACGGGCGCCGACGGCGTACCGGCCAATGACATCCCGGGTTATGGGGCCTTCGGGCACTGGCGGATGAGCGATCGCTGGTCGGTCGGCTTCGCGGTTGATCGGACGGATTACGACTTCGAGCGGCCGGCCGAGGTCGTCGGCCTGCGCCAGGATCAGAACGTCGAGGACATCGACTCCATCGCGGAAGCGACGATCCTCAGCGCCTGGATCGAGCGCACCTATCCGCGCCCGGGCCGCCTGGAGTGGTTCTGGGGAGCGGGGCTCGGCTTCGCCTCGCTTGACGTCCCCGATGCCACAGGCCCCCTGGAAGGCGGGGGCACGTTCGACGTCCGCACGGAGGTCGACTCCGAGGTCATCGCTTCTCTCCTCGGCGGCCTTCACCTTAAACTCGGCGAGAGATGGATCGTCGAGCTGGCGCTACGGGCCGACCAGCACTTCGCCGACTGGCAGGTGACGGACCGGGTCTCCGGCAATAGGGGAGCCATTGATGACTATCGTGCCCTTGGCGGGCATGCCGGCCTCCTCTTCAGATTCTGACCTGAGGCTGGAGGAGAAGGCGCTGGTCGAGCGCATGCTCGCCGGCGACGAAGCGGCGATGGAGGAGCTCGCGGACGAGTACTTCCCCGGCCTCTACCGCTTCGCCCTGGCGCGCCTGGATGGTGATACGGAGCTCGCCCGCGAAGTCGTGCAGACCACCGTGTGCAAGGCCCTCGCGAAGCTGGAGACCTTCCGCGGCGAGGCGCCTCTGCTCGGCTGGCTCTGTGCCTGCTGCCGCAACGAGATCCGGATGGGCTTTCGCAAGAAGGCGCGGCTGCCGAGGGTCGTCGAGCTGGAGGAGGACGTCGCCTCCGACCGCGACCTGCCGGACGGAGCCCTGGCGCGCAAGGAGGAGGTCCGGCACGTGCACGACGTCCTCGACCTCCTCCCGCCGCGCTACGCCCGCGCCCTGGAGTGGAAGTACGTCGAGCGGGTTTCCGTCAAGGAGATCGCCGAGCGCCTCCGGGTGGGAGCAAAGGCAGCCGAATCGCTGCTCACCCGGGCGCGGCAGGCCTTTCGGGATGGATACGAGCGGGTGAGCCTTGGAGAAAAAAGGGGGCTGGAACCGTGAACGAGGAAGAACAGGTGCGGCATCTTCTGGAAGAGGCCGGTCCTCGTCCCGAGGTCCCGCCTGAAGACCTGGCGAAAATCAAGGCGGCCTTCCGCGCCGAGTGGCAGGAGCACGTCCGGCAGCGCCGCTCTCCCGATCGGCGGCTCTGGCTCCTCGCGGCTTCGATCGTAGCTGCCCTCGCCCTGGGTTGGTGGCTGTGGCCCTCGCCCGCGGGTCCGGTAGCTCGCGCCGAGAGCGGAATGAGAGAAACGGTCAGTGCCGGAGCCAAGGTAGAAACCGGCGACAGCCCAGCGGCGTTCCGGCTGGCGGGCGGCTCTTCTCTCCGCCTCGACGCGGAAAGCCGCGTTCGCCTGGTCTCGGCGTCCGAGATCCGGCTCGAGCGTGGCGCGGTCTACCTGGACTCCGAGGGGACGGGCACGGTCGCGGTCCACACTCCGCTCGGGACGGTGAGGGAGCTGGGGACGCAGTTCGAAGTCCGGCTGCTCGGATCGGCCGTGCGTGTCCGAGTTCGCGAGGGAGCGGTAAGCCTCGATGGGAATGGAACAGCGTACAAGGTTGAAGCGGGGACGGAGTTGGTCTTGCACGACAGCGGCTCGGTGACTGGGGGCCGGATCGCCGCCTACGGCCCGCCGTGGAGCTGGGTCCTGAAAGCGGCTCCGCCTCTCCGGATCGAGGGGCTGACTCTCGAAGAGGTTCTGGAACGGGTCGCACGGGAGACCGGTTGGACGGTCCGCTTCGAGGACCCCCGCGTGGCGGCCTCCGCGGACGAGATCGTGGTGCACGGCGACGTCGGGCATCTCACGCCGGACCAGGCGCTGGAAGTCGTTCTGCCGGGGGCCGGGCTCGATCACCGGGTGGTCGACGGCGTCCTGATCCTCAAAGCTCCCAACTGATCCCGATGGAAGGGAAGAAGCCGGGCCACGTCTCCGGCTCGGCGACGATCGACTCCTCGTCGACCTCCAGGTCGAACCCGCCGATGTTCTTGCGGTTGTAAACGTTTTGCAGGTCGACGAAGAACGTGAGGCGGCTGGAGCGGAGCTGCCAGTCGCGGCTCGCCCGCAGATCCATCCGGTGATAGCTCGGGAGCCTCTCGGCGTTGAGCTTTCCGAGCACGGGGACCAGCTCCGGCTCTCCCTCCTCGCCCACGACCGTTTCCGCGAACACCCGCGTGGTAGGCCAGCCGGTGTGATAGCGCCACGCCGCGCTCAGGTTCCAGTTCTTTCCGAGGAGCGTGTCCACGTACAGGTTGAACGTGTGGGGCTGATCCGTCTGGCGCCGGACCTCCGCGCCGCGGATCTGATCCTCGGTCGAGGCCAGCGCGTAATTGACCCACCAGTTGGTCCGGGCGCCCGCGGCTCCCCGCAGCATCAGCTCGATCCCCTCGGCGCGGCTGCTTTCGGGAGAGATGCGGAAGCGGTCGGCCTCGGATTCGGGAAAGGCATTGAGCGGCTCGAAAATGTTTTCATGGCGTGGCCTGGGATCGCGGATCTCCCGCTGGTAGGCCTCGATGCGCAGGGCGCGCAGTCCGAGCCGTCCCGGACCGATCACGCGCTCATAACCGATCACCCGATGCTCGGAGCGCTCGGCCGGAGAGAAACGGGTTTCGCCGTCCTCCACCTGGAGCTCGTACGGGCGCTGGCTCTGGTGGAAGTGACCCCATGAAGCCCGCACGACGTCGTTCTCGCCCAGGCGCCAGGCGAGGCTCACCCGCGGGCTCACCAGGGTGTCCCTGGTCAGCGTGTGGCGGTCGTAACGGAGCCCCAGCTCGACCGTCAACGGCTCGCGCGGTGAAAACTGATCGGTCACGTAGGCGCCGAGATGGTCGCCGCTGAAGCGGTCCGTGAAGCGGGTCAGGTTGGCACGGGGCTCGGCCAGGTCGGTAATCAGCACGAAGTCGGGCTCGAGGCGGCTGGAGTAGTCGTACATCGCCTCGTAGCGCCGTGCCTCGAATCCCCCCTTGAGCGTGTGCCCCGCCTGGACGTTCCAGGACTGGCCCAGCGACAGGACCTCCATGTCCCGGCGGTCGACGATCTCGAAGCTCTGCTCCTCCTCGTCCTCGGCGCCGAAGCGGTCGCGGTCGAGCCGGGTCGCGGAGGCCGTGGTCTCGACGAGCACCCGGTTGCCAAGGGTGGCCTGCTGGGTCAGCCACAGGTAAGAGGTGTCGTAGTCGGTCTTGAAATGTTTCTGCTCGCCGCCCTCGTTGTCTTCGAAATCCATCGCATCGCCGGCGTGGAGGAGGTGGGCGCGGAGGCTGTTGCGGTCGCTGAAGCGATACCCGACCTTGCCGAAGAGGTCCCAGAAGGCGGGGTCCTCGTGCCCCAGGAACCGGCTCGCCAGGTCGATGGAGCCCCGGCGCGCGGAGGCCATCCACGACCCGCGGTCTCCCTGAAAGGAGCCGCCGCTCGCGGCGAGGGCCGTGATGAGGCTCAGGCTCAACCGGGTCTGGAGAGGACCGGAAGGCACGCTGGTCGTCATGTCGAGGACGCCGCTCATGCGGTCGCCATGGACGGCCGGGAAAGCGCCGGTCGAGAGGCTGGCGCCGCTCAGCGAGCCGGCTTCGACGACGCTGATCGCCCGGTCGAACTCCTGCAGGTGGTAGGCCTCGTACAGCTCCTGCCCGTCGAGAAGGATCAGGACCTCGTCGCGGCGCCCGCCATGGATGTGGAACTGGGCGGTGACGTCGTTGGCGGCGGTCCCGGGAAGCAGCGACAGGGCGCGGAACAGGTCCCCTGCCAGATGAGGCAGCGTCTCGATGTCGCTGCGCGAGAGGGCCAGGGGCGCCACCGGCTCCCTGTCGAGCAGGGACAGCTCGCTCGATCGCACCACGATCTCGTCATGGATGTAGGGCATG
>DASUNJ010000026.1:0-11442 GCA_036277235.1 Thermoanaerobaculia bacterium
AGCCTCTATGTCAGGAGTTGCCCACCCCTCGGGTCAACCAGGGGATTCCGGCCTATTCCAAACTCCCGATCCAGGCATCTCTCTGACATGGTTAGACATGCGCCCTCGCCGAAACTCGTTGGGCGCTCGCCAAACGCCATCGGCGGCTCGGCAATGTCCATTGGCGCGTCGCCGAAGCTCATCGGCGGCCCGCTCTACGGATCGGCCGCTCGCCTTTACGGATCAGCGGCTCTCCGATGTCCATTGGCGGCCGGCAATGAGCGTTCGGCGCCCGCCAATACCCATTGGCGTCTCGCCTTTCTCCATTGGCGCTCCTCCCATCGAGATTGGCGGCTCGCCGAGTCCCGTAGCCGCTCGCCAATGCTCATGGCCGCCTTCCCCAACGCCATCGGCGCTTCGCCCGTGCTGATCGGCGACTCGCCAATTCCCATTGGCGGGCGAAAATGCTCATCGGCGCCTCGGCTTTCTCCATTGGCGGCTCGCCCATCGCCATTGGCGGGCGGCAATGGCGATCGGCGGCGCTCCGATCTCCATCGGCGACTCTCCCATGACCATCGGCGGCGCTCCAAAACTCATTGCCGCGCGACAATGGGTATTCGGACGACACCAATCTCCATCGGCGTGTCTCCAATCTCCATGGCCACGGCTCCAATTCCCATTGCCGGGCGAAAATGCCGTTCGGGAACGCGCCGATGGCTTTCGGCGGGGCGGCAATGCGTTTCGCCGGCTCTCCGATGGACATCGGCGACGCGCCGAAAGGCATCGGCGCCCGCCAATGGACTTTGCCGAGACGGAAATGCGTTTCGGGAAGACGCCAAACTCGTTGGCGATCGCTCCGATGGACCTCCGGAAAGGGCGAACGAGGCTTTCCGCGACAGGAATCCCGTTCGGCAAGGCTCCGAGGGTCAGCTCGCGCGCGTACGCAGAATGCGGCCGAAGGTTGCAGTCCAACAAGCCTTGACATTCTAGGTATGGGCTTCCTACCATTGCCTTGTCGTTCTAGGTATCAGGGAGGAAGACGAGTGACGCGACAGAAAACGGACAAGAAGGCGGACCTGCTGCAGGGCACGCTCGACATGCTCATCCTGAAGGCCGTGTCGCTCGGGCCGCTGCACGGCTACGGCATCATCCAGCGCATCCGCCAGATGTCGGACGAGATGCTGGACGTGGAGCAGGGCTCGCTCTATCCGGCGCTCTACCGGATCGAGCAGCAGGGTTGGGTCTCTTCGAAATGGGACGTCAACGACACGGGCCGCCGTGCCAAGTTCTACACGCTCACCAAGGCCGGCAGGGCTCAGCTCGAAGCCGAGGAGGCGAGCTGGGATCGCCTGGTCCTCGCCGTCGCCAAAATCCGACAGGCCACCTGAAGGAGTCGTATGAGTCTGTTCAAAGTGATCTCTGCACGCCTGCACGGCCTCTTCCGGCGCGAGGCGGTCATCGGCGACATCGACGAGGAGATGCGCCTCCATCTCCAGATGGTCGTGGAAGAAAACGTCGAGCGCGGCATGCCGCTCGAGGAGGCGCGCCGGGCCGCGCTCCGCAGCTTCGGGAACTTCGACAAGGTCCGGGAGAGGGGCTGGGAGGTGCGGGGCGGCGGGGTGATCGAGGCCTTTCTACAAGATATCCGCTACGGCGCGCGGCTCCTCGCCAGGAACAAGGGTTTCACGGCGGTCGCGGTGCTCACCCTCGGCCTGGGGATCGGCGCGAACACGGCCATCTTCTCCGTGGTCAACGAGCTGCTCCTCAACCCGCTCCCCTACCCCGGCGCGGAACGGATCGTCATGCTGTGGGAGGTCTCTCCGGAAGGCACACGCCAGAACCCGATCTCGCCCACCAACTTCCGAAGCTGGGCCGAGCAGAGCACGGTCTTCGAGAGCATGGCGGCGTTCACCGACCGGCGCTACAACCTGACCGGCGGTGGCGAGCCCGAGGAGGTCGCGGTCCAACTCGCCACCCCCGAGTTGTTCCGGGTCCTGGACGTCAAGCCGTTCCTCGGCCGGGTCCTGACGCCGGAGGACGCCCTTCCCGACGCGCCCGACGTGGCCGTCCTGAGCCACGGGTTCTGGATGCGGCGATTCGGCGGCGACCGTGGGCTGATTGGCAGGACCATCACGCTCAACGGCTCTCCCTGCACCGTGGTCGGAATCCTGCCACCCGGCTTCCAGTGGCACATCCGGCAGATGTCCAATACCACGAAGCCTTCCGAGATCTGGGTGGCGCTGGCGCTGTCCCCGGACCAGCCCTCCTGGCGGGGCCGTTTCCTCCTGGCCGTGGGGCGTCTGAAGCCTGGCGCCTCTCTCGAGCAGGCCGACGCCGAGCTCAATACCATCGCGGCCCGCTACGCGATCGAGTCGCCCAAGTTCAACAAGGGTTACAGCGCGGATGCCATGCCGCTGCGCGAACAGTTCGTCGGCAAGGTCCGGCCCGCGCTGCTGATCCTTTTCGGCGCCGTCGGCTTCGTGCTGCTGATCGCGTGCGCCAACGTCGTCAACCTCCTGCTCTCCCGCGCCGCGGCCCGGGAAAAGGAGATCATGCTGCGGACGGCGCTCGGCGCGCGGCGGGTCCGGGTGATCCGGCAGCTCCTCACGGAAAGCCTGCTGCTCGCGGCCCTGGGCTGCGCGCTCGGCCTGCTCCTCGCGGCCTGGGGCATCCGGGCGCTCGCGGCGATCAGCCCGGGCGACCTGGTCAATCTCGAGGGCGTCGGCCTCAATTTTCAGGTGCTCGCCCTGACCGTGGCGGTGTCTCTGGTCACCGGACTCCTCTTCGGCCTGGCGCCCGCCGTCGAGGCGACGCGCATGAATCTCGGCGACGCGCTCAAGGAAGGCGGGAAGGGGGCCGGAGGGCACAATGCCCGCAGCAGCCGTCTCCGGGGAGCCCTCGTGGTCGCCGAAGTGGCGCTGGCGCTCGTGCTCCTGGCCGGGGCGGGGCTGCTGATCAAGAGCTTCCTCCGCCTGCAGGGCATCGACCCCGGCTTCAAGCAGGACAACGTGCTAACCATGGTGATGCGCCTGCCGGGCGCCAGATACAGCGAGAACCAGCAGATGGTCGACTTCTACCGCGAGGCGGGGGAACGCCTCCGGGCTCTGCCAGGAGTCCTCGACGCGGGGATGGTCAACTACCTGCCGCTCTACGGCGGGCTCGGCGCCAGGACCGATTTCACCGTCGAGGGCCGTCCCCTACCGCCGGACGGCGAGGGACCCGGGACCGACGTCCGCGTGACCGACGCGAGCTACTTCCGCGCGATGGGCATCCCTCTCCTGCGCGGCCGCGGCTTCACGGAGGCCGAGATCTCCGAGGCCAGGCACGTCGTGCTCATCAACGAGTCGATGGCCCGCCAGCACTTCCCCGGCGAGGATCCGATCGGGAAACGCATCACGGTGTCGATGTCCGCCGAGCCCGCGCCCACGGAGATCGTCGGCATCGTCGGCGACGTCCGGTACGAGAGCCTCGTGGACGAAGCGTACCCGACCGTCTACATGCCGATCCCGGAGCTCACCTACCCGTTCATGACTCTCGTCCTCCGCACCGGGGCCCAGAAGGGGAGCGATCCCCTTCATATCGCTCCCGCGGTGCGGAAAGCGTTGCGCGAGATCGACCCGGATCAGCCGGTCTCCGACGTGCGGACGATGGACGAGGTGATGTCCACCGCGGTAGCCCGCCCCCGTTTCAATACTCTGCTGCTCGGGCTCTTCGCGGGTCTGGCGACACTGCTGGCCGCGATCGGCATCTTCGGCGTGATGAATTACGCGGTGACCCTGCGGACCCGCGAGATCGGGCTCAGGATGGCGCTCGGCGCGAAGCCCGGCCAGGTCCTGATGCTCGTCCTGAGACAGGGGCTCCTCCTCACCGCGATCGGCGTTGTCGCCGGCCTCGCCGGCGCGCTGGCGCTAACCCGCGTCATGTCGGGCCTCCTTTTCGGCGTGGGCTCGACCGATCCGTCGACGTTCGCGGCCATCGTGCTGCTTCTCACCTTCGTCTCCGTGATCGCCTGTTATCTCCCGGCGCGGCGGGCCACGCGAGTGGACCCGCAGATCGCGCTGCGGTACGACTGAGAGGAACGATCATGAAAAGATTTCTGATAGCTGGCATGGCAGCGATGGCGTGTCTGGCTGCCGCGCAACAGCCGGTGGCCGACCATCATACGCACCTGATGAGCCCGACCGCAGTGAAGCTGGTCAACGATCCGCCTCTTCCGGAGATCAAGCTGCCCGAGGACCTCGCCCCCCTGCTCCGCGCCAAGGAGAAAGGCTGGAACGACAAAGCGGCTCTCACCGGTCTCTACACGGAAGACAGCCTGCTCTTCGATTTCCGCGACACCCGCTGGATCAAAGGCCGCGACGAGGTCACCACCTACATGGCCGTAAACTTCGCCCGGCCCTTCCGCATCACCCCGATCGGCTACGGGGTGGAGGGCAGATCCGGCCACATCGCCGTCTACTTCACCCGCGGCGAAGGGGACGCCGCCAGGCACTTCGGGCAGGCCCTGTATTCGTTGCAGAAGGGGGCGGACGGCGCGTGGCGGATCGCGGCCGAATATCCCACGTTTCCGGGCCCCCAGCTCCGCGAGCCGAGCACGGCCGAGCAGCTCGTCGCGCAATTGGACGAGGCCGGAATCAAGCGCGGAGCGGTGCTTTCGTCCGCCTACTGGCACGGCAGTCCGCTGATGCGGAAGATCGGAGGCGACGAGTACGCGAACGTCAAGGCGGAGAACGACTGGACCGTCCAGGAAGTCTCGCGCGTCCCGGACCGCCTGGTCGCCTTCTGCAGCTTCAACCCCTTGAAAGACTACGCCCTCCAGGAGATCGAGCGCTGCGCGAAGCTCCCGCACATGAAGGGTTTCAAGCTGCACTTCGGCAACTCGGGCGTGGAAGTGCTGAACCCGGAGCACGCGGAAAAGGCCCGCCGGGTCTTCGCCGCGATCAACGAGCGCCGCCTGGGCATCGTCGTCCACCTGTGGACGCTGGAAGAGACCTATGGCCGCAAGCACGCCGAGGCCTTCCTGAGCCAGATCCTGCCGGCGGCGCCCGACATTCCGGTCCAGATCGCGCACTTCGCCGGAGGCGGCCCCGGCTACACCGACGAGGCCCTGGAGGTCTACGCGGAAGCCATCGCCAAGGGCGACTCGCGGACGAAAAACCTTTACTTCGATTTCGCGACCGTGGCCGACGGCCAGTCGAAAGAGGTCCTGCAGAAGTTTGCCGAGCGCATCCGGCAGATCGGACCCGGCCGCGTCCTCTACGGCACCGACCTCGGTCCCCCGCTCGCGCGCCAGTCCTGGATGAACTTCCGGATGACCGTGCCGCTGACGGACGAGGAATTCAAGACGATCGCGGGCAACGTGGCGCCGTACTTCCGGTAGAAAGGAGCTTGGACTAGACTCGCAACATGGACTATCGTCTTTCTGTGTTTATGTTTGCAATGCTGCTGGCGAATAGCGGATACGCACCCGGTCATGCCATGGGAGCTGGAGAAAACGTGTCAACCCTGCAATCGAGCGGCCATGCCCCGGTCAATGGCATCGACATGTACTACGAAGTGCATGGCCGCAGAGATGGCGTTCCGCTCGTCCTGCTTCACGGCGGCGGGTCCACCATAGAGGTGACATTCAGTAGAGTCCTCCCGTTCTTCGCCGGAAGCCGCAGGGTCATCGCCGTGGAGGAGCAGGGGCACGGCCGCACAACCGACCGCGATCAGCCCGTCACGTTCGAGTCCTCCGCGGACGACGTCGCGGCCCTACTGCGGCACCTCAAGGTCGAAAAGGCGGACCTGTTCGGGTTCAGCAATGGGGCCAGCATCGCCCTCCAGGTCGCCATACGGCATCCTCAACTCGTGCGGAAGCTGATCTTCGCTTCAGCGATGACCAAACGGGACGGCGCACAACCGCAGTTGTGGGAGTTCATCAAGAAGGCGGACTTCTCGAACATGCCACAGCCGCTGAAAGATGCGTTCCTGCGGGTGAACCCGGACGCGCAGAAGCTCAGAACCATGCACGACAAGGACGCCGCGCGAATGAAGAGCTTCAAGGATGTACCGGACGACCTGGTTCGGTCGGTCCGCGCACCGACGTTGATCGTCCTTGGAGATCAAGACATCGTGAAACCTGAACATGCGGTCGAGCTCACCCGTCTGATTAAGGGTGCGCGTCTGCTGATCCTGCCTGGTGGACACGGGGACTATCTTGGCGAAGCTGTCATGACGCAGAAGGAGACCCGCTACCCTGAGCTGACCGCGCGGCTGATCGAGGAGTTCCTCGACTCCGAGCCGTGAGTGGCTTCTCCCTATGATCGAGATCAGCGACGCCCTCGATCCAGCAGACATCGAAGCCGCGCGCGAGCTCTTCCGGGAGTACCAGGAGGCGCTCGGCATCGATCTCGGCTTCCAGGGCTTCGCGGCCGAGCTTGCGGGGCTGCCAGGAGAGTATGCGCCTCCGCGCGGCCGGCTCCTGCTCGCCCGGGAAGACGGCGTAGTCGTCGGGTGTGTAGCGATGCGGCCTTTGTCGGGCGACACGAGTGAGATGAAACGGCTCTACGTCAGACCGCGGTCGCGTGCCTCAGGCGTGGGACGGCAGCTCGCCGAGCGCGTGATCGCCGAGGCGCGGGCGATCGGCTACCGGCGCATGTACCTGGACACGCTGCCCACGATGACAGGCGCACAGCGGCTCTACGAGAGCCTCGGGTTCGAGGACATCCCGGGCTACCGGCACAATCCAATCGCGGGTACGCGGTTCCTCGGCCTCGATCTGACCGCGCGGCTGATCGAGGAGCTCCTCGACTCCGAGTAAGGCGGGCATCCGGCCACTCCAGAGGTTTTGCCGACAATCCGCTAACGGATGCCGACCTTCGGCCAAGGCTGGCCGGTGTCCGGGAGGGGTTGCCGGTCTTCGGCGAAGGATTGCCCAAGGCCGGCGACTGTGACCGGGAGGTCGGCAAAGGCCGGCCGGGTGCCCGCACAAGCCGGCGAGGCTCCGGCCAAGCGTCGCGGACGGCCGGGAAGGCTTCCCGACATCCGGCAGGGATCAGCCGGAAGCCGGCAGGGAGCGGCGGACAGCCGGCAACGGCTGGCCGAACACGCGCCGGAGTCAGCGGACAGTCGGCAGCGGCTCGCCGGCTTCTCCGACAAGCAAAGTCACCCCCGGGAGCTGTTGGCAGGAGGGCGCGTGGAGCCGCCCGTACACTCGCCCGGCACTTGTCGGGCGCGCCGTGCACCTGGGCGCGAGCCCAGGTGTCCGCTGCAGGCTATGGATCGGCGATCCGTATCATTCTTGCCCCTGCGTCGCACGTACCGGCGGCAGCACCTTATTACCTGCCCAGAGCAGGAAAGCTGCCGACATAAATAGGCCCAAAGCTGCGAAACTAAGATTCGCCCATGCAGCACCTACTACAAACCAAACGAGGCTGAACACTTCGACAGTGGCAAGCAGTCGAGTACTCTGCAACCCCTTATGGAAAAACGCTAGATAAAGGAGAAACAGACCGTATACTACAGCGAGTGCTATACAGAGGATCCGTACATTGGGCGTGGCTTCTGCGCTTGCGCCAGTGAATGGCGCATGGACGCTAGCAGCCGCTACCCATAAGCTCGCGAGTACGCCGCAGTTGACCACGAATCCGCCCCATCCCCGCTCCGGCGCTTCTTGTGCAAGGATGTAGTCCACGATGAAGTGAACCACGATTCCGAATGTAAGGATTAGTTTCCCCGTGCCGAATTCGACTCTAGTGGCAGGCTCTGCCTCAATGAGTCTAGAGATAAGCGACAAGATTCCCACGAGAACCGTACCGAGGATGGCAGGATAGAGCAACCCGTACATGAGCCTATGTAACCGTGCCACCTTCACCTCCACTCTAAAGACCTCCCGTAGCGACGCCGGACGTTTGTTCGCATCGGCTTTGCCACGTATGATATTCAGGTACCACTGCTTTGACCTAGTCGCCCTTACGAGAAGCCAAATGACAGTGCCTGTCCCTATCCCAACAAGTATTGCGTAAACCCAAGCCATTAGAGGGTGCTCCTCTCTAATCTTAGGCCATCCGTAAACTACAGCCAGTATGCTTCCAGCTACTAACACCACAAGCGCGATCCCGTTGTAAATAGTATTGAGGGAAAGTCTCCGACGGCCTGTGACAGGATCATGTAATACCGGTTGATCGAAGACGACGACAACGGTGTGGCTATGGTAAGTGAGAGTAGGTTCGTCACCTATCAGTGCGTTGATTCGCTCTTCTAGTACTGCCAGCTGCGCACCAAGGCGGATGATATTGTCGAGCTGGTAGGCTAGTATGAGGGAAAGGAAGATCACCACCAACGGTATTAAAAGAATAAGTGGATACTTTCCTTGCCAGTAGCCCGCTCCCGCCAGTGCAGCACACGTCGCAAAGGCGACCGTGAGTTTGGGGTCGCTGGCAGCGAGCCAGAGCCGAGTCTCCGCTGTAAGCATGTCGTACTCCTTAAGGTAGGAGTCGAGACGCTCTTTCACAGTAGTCAAAGCAAGACCTCAACTCGCGACATCTATGGTTCCCACTTCCCAACGCTGCGGCGATTCAGCGACAGGCGGCGAAGCCGGCTGATCGCTGCAAGCGTGTGTTGGGGTTCCCCATGCTGAGGTCATGAACAAAAATCTCCTATGCCGATGAGCGGCGGCTTTGCCGTCCGCTCGATCGGCCGGGGGCCCTCTACTGTCCCTTCAAGTTGCTAGCAAACTCAACTGCACGCCGGCCTATTGCTGACCCACCCTCAGGAGGTTCAGCGAGACCTGGAACGCCTTGCTCTGAATAACGCTCAGAGAGGAGCGCTTCCATGAGTGTGATGCCACTTTTGCCAAGGAGTAGGTAAGTATCGCGAAGGCCGTTCTGCTCCTGAAGGCAAAAAGTTCCTCCCTCTGCAAAGTTGTCCAATGCTTTTCTAAGTGATTCGTCGATGTCCGGATCTGGTGCGCGCTGCAATTCGCTCTGGGCGTTGTAGGTCGTGGTGAGGAGATCGTTGCAAGTGGAGCGGCCTACATAGGGGCTCGCCTCAATAGCAGCGATCGGCTTCGCAACCTGTAACATCTGCGTCCGATAGGTGTGTGCCCAGAGCTTCATCTTCCCATCAATAGGCAAGGTGGTTCCTGTAGGAGACGGTTCTGTGACCGGTATCGCAGCCCTCTCCTTCCCTTGAAGCGCGGAAGAAGTCCGACTAAGCTCCGCAGACACACCGCCTTGTCTCGACTCTGGAGATGGTCCTAGGCGTACCAGCAGAAGAGTGAAAGCCGCGAAAGCAACAGCTACCGACAGCCAGAATTTGAAAGGATCCGACATCTCATCCTCCTGGTGGTGCCCCTACAGATTACCGACTCCCTAACTTACTTCAGCCCTGATAACGTTCCCCACCCTCGCCGAGCCTGCCGCCGCAACCTGATCACGCTGCTGCACTTAAGAAGCGTACCCCCACCCCCGCCCGGCCGTCAAACGGAGGCGCCAGTGCGGTAAGACGGCTCACCCGGTCGCTTGCGTGTCTGGAATTGGCGCATATCTCCCCCGGCCTCCTGCAGGACAGGCACATTCTTCGTCTGCCAGACATACGCCGGTCGACCTCAGGCTTTCGATGCACTCTCTTCTGTAGAGGCCCACTCCGGCGGCAATGGCGCCGTTCGAGATCGGTCTTCAAGGAGTGGATGCCATGGGTCCACGTTCTTTGCGCCGTCGGCTCCCCGCTCTGACTCTTGCGGGGAGCCTCGCCCTCCTGCCCGCGACTGCCTGGGCCTTGCCGGTAAATTCCGGCCCGGACCGTCCCGCTGCCGTCCGCGAGCAGGCTCGCGGGTTGCTCGACTGGCTGGGGCAGACGTTCCTCAGCCTCTGGGCCGGGGATTCCGGGGACAACGGACAGATGATCGACCCCGACGGTCAGCCAACTCCCGGGATCGGCTCCTCGGCCGATGGCGACAACGGGCAGATGATCGACCCCAACGGTTAGGCTCGAACGGGGCCGGCCCCGAAAGCCGGCCCAACTTTTCGTCCAGGAGTGTCATAAAATTCCTCTCAGCGGCAACTCTTATCTAGAGGCACATCGCAAGGGGAGGCTCGATGGATCATCCGACGCTGGAAACGATGGCAAGGTGGCTGGCGGGACGGCTGGAGCATGAGGTGGTTCTGCAGGAGATCGCGCCTCACCTTCAAGAACGTTGTCCGATCTGCCGCGACCAATACGAGGAGATCCGCCGTTTTACGAAGGAGGCTGGCCACAGCGACGAAGAGGTCGGCGTCATGGAGTGGAGGGAGGCTCCGGAGCTGCTCGGCCGCTTGGAGGAGCTTCCCTTCCCGGAGCAGCTCCGGCAGGCCGAGGAGGACGAGGCGCTCCACACCTGGGGACTCACCCAGCTCTTGCTTCAGCGGAGCCGGGAGGTCGTATCCGAGCATCCGAGAAGGGCGCTCGAGCGGGCCGACCTGGCCGTTGTGGTTTCTCGCCACCTGAGCTCAGCGTACGACCCGGGCTGGGTGCTCGACCTGCGGGCTCGGGCCTACGCTCACCTGGGGAACGCCCGCCGGGTAGTCGGAGAGCTGCTGAGCGCGGAAGCCTCCTTCCGCAAGGCGGAGGCGTGCCTGACGCGGAGTCAGACGGGTAACGCCTGGGCCGAGGCCGAGATCCTGGACATGAAGGGCTCTCTCAGAATGGACCAGCGACGGTTCGAAGAGGCTCGGAAGCTATTTGACCGGGCTCGCGACCTCTATCTCCAGGAGGGAGATTCCCACGGCGTCGCGAAGGTTTTCCTCCTGCAGGCCAAGCTCTTCCGTGAGATGGAAGACCTGGAGCAAGCGATCGAATGGTTGCGGAAAACTCCTCAGGAGATCGACCAAGCCCAGGAGCCGCGCCTGTTCGCGACTGGGATGTACAACCTCCTAGTTGCCCTCTCCCGGGCAGACCAATTCACCGAAGCCTTGGAGTTGCTCCCCGAAGTCCAGGAGCTTTTCCGTAAAGCGGCCCTCCCTCTGGATCGGGTCAGACTCCGGTGGACGGAAGGCAACATCGCCTTCGGGCTGGGCCGGCTCGACGAGGCCGAAGCCGCGTACCGCGAGGTCCAGTAGGAGTTTCTGAAGCATGGGGTGCTCTACAGCGTGGCGCTGGTCTCCCTCGACCTGGCGTTGCTGCTGTCCCGCCAGGGACGCACCGAGGAGCTCAAGCGCCTCGCGGCCGAGCTCATGGAGATCTTCTCGGCCCAGGAGGTCCACCGGGAGGCCACGGCCGCCCTCGTCCTCTTTCAGCGCGCCTGCGAAGAGGAACGAGTCACGGCCGAGCTGATCGCCCGGCTTGCGACGCTCCTGCGGAGGAAAGGATGAGGACATCGGCGTCCTCGGGGAGGCACCCGAGCGCCTCGGCGCCCATTCTACGTTGAAAGGTACGCAGACTTTTCAACATGGGCTCCTGTCTTTTCAACGTAGAGAGCCGTCTCTTCAACGCAAAAGGGTGACT
>DASUNJ010000027.1:0-4004 GCA_036277235.1 Thermoanaerobaculia bacterium
TTGCTCTGCGCGGCCTCGATCTGCGGTACGAGGATGTCCCGTACGTAAGACCACTCCGGCCGCAGGCGAAGAGCCGCCTGGGCCTCCTCCCTGGCAGAGGCGAGGTCGGACTGCTGCAAGTGCGCAAAGGCGAGGGACATCAGCGCTTCCGGCTTTCCCCAGTCGGGCAGCGGAGAGCCCGCATCGCTCTTGGCTTTGCTGACCTCGTCCATCCGGCGGTAGAGCTCGATGGCACCGTTCAAGTTTCCTCCCTTGTCGGGTGGGAGGATCAGAAGAGGAACCGCTTTCACCCACAACACGCGGGGGTTGTCCGGCTCGAGCTCCGTGGCCTTGGCCAACAAGCTCCAGAACTTCTTGATGCGCTCCGGCGTTTCGGAGGATTTGTTCCGGCTCATGTCGAAAGCCCCCAGCCAGCCGTTCACGCTCGCTGCCGCCGCATAGCCGTCGGCGAAGTCGTCCTTCAGGCGGATCGAGGCCTCGAAATTCGCGGCGGCCTTCTCCAGGTTCGCGATGAGGTCCTCGGCGCTCATCCCGTGGTTGGCCCCATTGATCGCGATGCGCCAGCTTGCGAACCCCGCCCAGTAGTGCGCCAGATATCCCAGCGTGGGATCGTCGGCCAGCGGCAGCACTTCTTCGCGCAATCGGGCCAGCTCGTCGAGGTCGCCGCGGTAGTCGGCGGACATCAGCTTCGGCTTGGCCGTCACGAGACGGTGGTCAGGAGTAGGCGCCAGGTGAAGACAGGCTGCTCCCAGCAGCAGACAAGCGGCCATGACAAGATTTCGCATCGTTCGTCCTCCTTTGACACCGACTTTCGCGCGCGGCAGCGCACGGCTCAAGATCGGATCGGTGAAGAGGCCGGAGTGTCGCCGAACGGGCCAACGGAAGGGTTGAACGGCTCAGCGGACGAGCTGTCGCAGCAACTCGGAGGCCGAACGGCTTGCCAGAATCTCTTTTCCGCCGCGGAGCTTGATCAGGAGGCGCCGCGAGTCGAACGGACGCAGGAGCTCGACCGCCTCGAGATTGACGATGTGCGAGCGATGGACTTGTAGGAAGAGCTCGGGGTCCAGGCGTTCCGCCAGTTCGCCGAGGCTCGTGTGGAGCAGATGGGTGCCGGTCTCGCAGTGAACCTCCACGTAATCGCCGCTCGCCTGGATATGCCGGACGGTGCGCACGTCGATCGGCACGATCGCGTCCCGCGTGCGGGCAAACAGCAGACGCAAGGGGGATCCGAAGGCGGCACGGGCGCGCTCCGCCGTCGGCACCGCAGTCGTCGCGGGGGGCAGGAGGTGGCGGCGCACCCGTTCGAGCATGGTGTGAAAGCGCTGCCGGCCGAACGGCTTGAGCAGGTAATCGAGCGCTCCGACTTCGAAGGCGGACAGCGCGAATTGATCGTACGCGGTGGTGAACACGATCTCGGGCCGATGGTGGATGCGCTCGACCACCTGCAGGCCGGAGAGCTCCGGCAGGTTGACGTCCAGAAACACCAGGTCCGGCTTGAGCCGGTCGATGAGCCGCACCGCCTCGGCGCCGTCGCCCGCTTCCCCGACCAGGGCAAGCCACTCGACCTCGGCTGAATACTCGCGCAGGCTTTGCCGCGCGTGCGGCTCGTCCTCGACCACCAAAGCCCGCACCACCGTCATGTTTCCTCCAGGGCGTGGCGAACCGGGAGCTCGAGGACGGCGCGGACTCCACCCGCGGCAGCGTGCAGGCTCAGGCTCGCCTGCCCCCCGTAGAGTGCGGCCAGGCGCTCCTGGAGAAGCCGCAGGCCGAGCCCGTGGCTCTCCGCGGGCGGCTGCGCGGAGGCTCCCGGCCCCTCGTCCTCCACCTGGATTCGCAGCCGGCCCTCCGCCTGGTGCGCGCTGACCGCCAGGTGCCCGCCCTCGGCGCGAGGAGCGATGGCATGACGGATCGAGTTCTCGACCAGGGTCTGCAGGGCGAAGCTCGGTACGCTGCAGTCCAGCGTTGTCGGCGCGGCATCGAAGCTCACGCGCAACCGGTCGCCGAGCCGCAGACGTTCGAGATCCAGATAGCTCTGGACGAACGACCACTCATCGCGCAGCGTCACTTCATCCAGGCCCTCGCGCTGGATGCGGAGGCTGTAGCGCAGGAGGTCGCCCAGCCGCTCCAGCGCCGTCTCCGCGACGGCAGGATCGCGCCGCACCAGGCCGATCAGCGCATGGAACGTGTTGAGGATGAAGTGGGGGTTGAGCTGGCTCCTCAGGGCTTCGAGCTCCGCCCGCGCCCGCAGAGTCTCCGCGCGGGCCGCCCGCGCCGCCTGCTCGCGGCTCGCCGCGGCGTTGTGCCAGGCGTAGGCCAGGCCCGCGAGAGTGCCATAGATGAGGATCTCGTTCAGGATCCTGAAGGGCAGGATGCGCAGGTCGATCCGCTCGCAGCAGGATCCCATGGACAGAAGCTCGTCGAGAGCCACGAGCGCGAGCCAGCCGGCGGTGGATGCAACGAGGAAAGCGATCAGCAGGCCGGCATGCGCCGCGGAGGAGCGCGTCCGCCGTGGAAGCCGCAGGACCAGCAGCCCGAGAAAGAAATCGGGCAGCACGTTCGCGAGAGCGCCCCGCAAGGCGAATCCCAACGGGAAGCCGCCGGCGAGAAAGGCCGCCAGGTAGATGGTCAGGACGAGCAACCATGCGGCGGCGTACGCCCACCTCGATTTGGGCATGACGCTCATGATACCGGGCCGGAGTATCCTTCGCGCCATGGATCTGCGTGAGCAACTGGGCGACATCGACATCTACCTGCTCGACCAACTGCTGAAGGGACGGCTCACTCCGGACATGAGCCTCCTCGATGCGGGCTGTGGCGGTGGGCGGAACCTCGTGTACTTCCTCCGCGAGGGCTATCCGGTCTTCGCCGTGGACGAAAACCCCCGCGCCGTGTCCCAGGTTCGTGCCCTCGCGGCCCAGCTCGCGCCGGAGCTTCCTCCGGAGAGCTTCCAGATCTCCGACCTGTCGGAGATCCCCTTTCCGGACGAGCGCTTCGACGCGGTGATCTGCAGCGCGGTCCTGCACTTCGCCCGCGACGAGGCGCAGTTCGACCGCATGCTCGGCGAGATGTGGCGGGTGCTCAAGCCCGGCGGCCTTTTCTTTGCCCGCCTGGCCTCTACGATCGGGATCGAGACGCTCGTCCGGCCTCTTCAAGGGAGGCGCTACCTCCTCCCGGACGGCTCGGAGCGCTTCCTCGTGGACGAGGCGATGCTCACACGCGCAGCCGAACAGCTCGGCGGAAGCTGGATCGAGCCCCTGAAGACCACCGTCGTCCAGAACCAGCGGTCCATGAGCACGTGGGTGCTGCGCAAGGGCGCGGGTTGGATGACGTAGAATCGACCCATGCGTCTCAAGACACGTTCCCGCACTTTGATCGCGGCCTTGCCCGTCGTCGCAGTTCTCTTTCTGACCGCCGCCTGCGCCGACCCGCAGAACGGCAAGGCGACCCAGGCCGAGGCAAGAGAGAGCGTCACCCCCACGGGCCTCAAGTACGTCGACCTCAAGGTCGGCGAGGGCTCGGAGGCTGCATCGGGCAACGTCGTCGAGGTCCACTACACCGGCAGGCTCGAAAACGGCACCAAATTCGACTCGAGCCTCGACCGCCAAGAGCCGTACACCTTCCGGCTAGGCGCCGGAGAGGTCATCGAGGGCTGGGACCAGGGAGTTACCGGCATGAAGGTGGGCGGCAAGCGCAAGCTGATCATCCCCCCTGACCTGGGCTATGGAAACGAAGGAGCCGGCGAGGTGATCCCTCCCGGAGCTACTCTGATCTTCGAGGTCGAGCTGCTGGGCATCGAGTAGGGCGAGGTTCAGCTGGTCGGTGACAACACTCCCGACGCCTGCTTCAGCCTGTCGATGAACTGGATGCCGCCTACCTTCAGTGCTGGGGCATAAAGCACATGGCGAGGCTATCCGGATTCGGATTGGTTTGGGCGAACAGACCTCTGAAGGACTTGCTGGCTCGCCTGCTTCGACTTCACGGCTGTGGAACCAAGGATGGGATAA
>DASUNJ010000028.1:0-7412 GCA_036277235.1 Thermoanaerobaculia bacterium
TCTGCGGGGGATCGAGGCTTATGTGCGGGAGGTGGTCGGGGGCCCACACCCCCCGGCCCCCTCTCCCATCCGCACTCCCGCCCGCCCGGGAGAGGGGGAGGGGAATGGAGCGGGTACGAATGGGAGAGGGGTTGGGGGTGAGGGCCTGAGGGCCACGGATCTCGGCATCCTCCTCAAAGAAACCTTCCGCCTCCCCTCCTTCCGTCCCTATCAGGAAGCCGTCTGCCGAGCGGTCACCGAAGGCAAGGACGTCCTCCTCGTCATGCCCACGGGAGCGGGGAAATCCCTCTGCTACCAGCTCCCCGGTCTCGCCCGCGGCGGCACGACGCTCGTGGTCTCTCCCCTCATCGCCCTCATGGAAGACCAGGTCGCCAAGCTGCGGGAGCTGGGGTTGCGCGCCGAGCGCATCCACTCGGGACGCGACCGCGCCTCGTCGCGCCAGGTCTGCCTCGACTACCTGGCCGGCCGGCTCGACTTCCTGTTCATCGCGCCCGAGCGCCTGGCGGTTCCGGGCTTCCCCGAGATGCTCGCCAAGCGTAAGCCGGTGCTCGTCGCGGTCGACGAGGCCCACTGCATCTCGCAGTGGGGGCACGACTTCCGCCCCGAGTACCGCATGCTCGGCCAGCGCCTGCCGCTGCTCCGACCGGCGCCTGTCATCGGACTGACTGCCACCGCGACTCCCGTGGTCCAGGACGACATCGCCGCCCAGCTTGGGCTTCAGAACCAGGGGCGTTTCATCCACGGCTTCCGGCGCACGAACATCGCGGTCGAGGTGGCCGAGATGCCCCCCTCCCAGCGCCGCGATGCCGTGCGCCGCATCCTGGCCGATCCGGAGCGCCGGCCGGCCATCGTCTACGCTCCGAGCCGCAAAGAGGCCGATGCCCTCGGCGCCGAGCTCCGTCAGGACTTCGCGGCCGCGGCCTACCACGCGGGCATGAACGGCGCGGATCGCGACCGGGTCCAGTCCGGCTTCCTCTCCGGAAAGCTGGAGGTCATCGTCGCCACGATCGCGTTCGGCATGGGAGTCGACAAGCCGGACGTGCGCACCGTCATCCACACCGGCCTGCCCGGCAGCCTGGAGGGCTACTACCAGGAGATCGGCCGCGCAGGCCGCGACGGAAAGCCCTCCCGCGCGCTCCTCCTCTACTCCTGGGCCGACCGCCGGAGCCATGAGTTCTTCCACTCCCGCGACTACCCGGACTCCAGCGTCCTCCGGCAGATCTTCAAGACGCTCACCGCGGAGCCGCAGCCGAGCGACAAGGTCCGCAAGCGGGTCGGGATCGACGAAGAGCCCTTCGAGAAAGCCCTCGAAAAGCTCTGGATCCACGGCGGCGCCCTGGTGGATGCGGACAGCAATGTGACCCGCGGGGCCGATGGCTGGGAGCGCCCCTACCTCGCGCAACGGGATCACAAGCTCGCCCAGCTCGACCAGATGGTGCGCTGCGCCGACGCCCACGGCTGCCGCATGCTCCACCTCGTCCAGCACTTCGGCGACCAGGAGGACTCCGGCCAGCCCTGCGGGGTCTGCGACGTCTGCGACCCGGAAGCCTGTCTCGTCCGCCGCTTCCGCCTGCCCGATCCCGCCGAGGCGCGGATCCTCTCGGAGGTTCTCCACGCCCTGCGCCGGAGAGACGGCCAGAGCACGGGCCAGCTCTTCCGCGAGATCTCCACCGAGGACGGCCTGCCCGCCGGTTTCGACCGCAAGGCCTTCGAGCGCCTGCTCGGAGGGCTCTCCCGGTCGGGCCTGGTGCGCCTGAGCGAGGACGAGTTCGAGAAGGACGGCAAGACCATCCGCTTCCAGCGCGCGGCCCTGACTGCGGACGGCTTCCGCACCCCGCCCGATGCCGCGGCGCTCGCCCTGTTCGTCCAACTCTTGGAGGACGCCCCCGCCGGGAAGCCCAAGCGGCGGGAGCGGAAGAAGCTCGACATCTTCTCCCCCCTCAAGGCGATCCGCGAGCACCGCGCCCGGAAGAAGGGGGTCCAGGAGATCCTGCCCGGTGCCGAGGAGCTCATGGACGAGCCGCTCCCGGCCCTGATAGACGCCCTCAAGGCCTGGCGCCGCGCCGAGGCGCAAAAGCGCCGAGTGCCCGCCTTCCGTATCCTCACCGACCGCACCCTGGCCGCGCTGGCTGCCGCCCGTCCGCGCGATGAAGACGAGCTGCTCGCGATCAGCGGGATCGGGCCGGTGTTGGCGCAGAAGTACGGCCGCGAGATTCTGGCGATTCTGGAGAAGGGCGGGTGAGGCAAGGACCTAAAGGACGTAAAGGACCCAAAGGACTTAAAGGACATCCGATCCGGACTTCTTTGTCCTTTACGTCCTTTACGTCCTTTTGGTCCTGGGTGGGCGGTGGTCCTCCGGTGTAGGATCAACCCAGGAGCCCACATGCCCGCGATTCCTGCCCCCGCGCCGGTCGATGTCCGCGCCTTCCTGGCTGCGGTGCCTCTTTTCCGCGATCTTGGCGAGGCCGACCTCGACCAGATCATCCCGTATCTCGACTGGATGCTCGTTCCGGGCGGCCACGTCGTCTGCCGCCAGGGGGACGAGGGGGACCGCCTCTACCTCGTGGCCAGCGGACGGCTGGCGGTCGTCCGCGAGCTGCCCAGCGGCGAAGACGTCCTGCTGAGCCACGCGGGCCGGTTCGAGAGCGTCGGCGAGGTGGCCGTGCTGACCGGCAATCCGCGCTCGGCCACCGTGCGCGCCTTGCGGGATTCGGTGATCGCCCGCCTCGACAGGGCGGGGCTCTCCCTTCTTCTGGAAGAGCATCCCAGGATCGCCCTCGCGTTCACCCGGCGCCTCGCCGGCTGGATCTCGCCGGTGCCCAAGATCGAGACGAACCGGGGCTGCATCGCGGTCGCCGTGGCCGCCGCCCAGGAGAGCATCCCCCTGGCGGACCTCACGCGGCGGCTCGCGGAATCGCTCTCCGCGCTCGGTCCGACCCTCCACCTGACCGCCGGGGAGATCGAAGGGCGCTTCGGACCCGGCTCCGCTTCGAGCGCCGACGGCAGCGCGGAGCACGGCCGGGTGGCCGCCTGGATCGACAGCCAGGAGGCATGCCACGCCTTCCTCGTTTACGAAGCGGATTCCGGCCCCACGGCGTGGACCCGGCGTTCGCTGCGCCAGGCGGATCGCATCCTGGTGCTTGCGGATACCGCGGCCGATCCGTCGCTCGGCTTCCTCGCCAGGGAGCTGGAAAGCTTCGAAAGCCGGTCCCGCGAAGAGCTGGTGCTGCTTCACGCCAACCCAAGGAAAAGGCCGCGCGACACGGCGCGGTGGCTGGCGCTGCGCCCGTTCAACCGCCATCATCACATCCGTCAAGGAGTGGCGGGCGACTTCGACCGCCTTGCCCGTTTCCTGGACGGCAATGCGGTGGGGCTGGTGCTGGGTGGCGGCGGGGCGCGCGGCTTCGCGCACATCGGCGTCATCCGCGCGCTGGAAGAGGCCGGCATCCCGATCGACCGGGTGGGGGGGACCAGCATGGGCGCGGTCATCGGCGGGCTCTACTCGCGCGGCTTCGACTGGAAGGACATGGTCCGCCTCAACCGCTGGGGCTGGGTCAAGTACCAGCCGCACAAGCTCTACACGCTGCCGATGATCTCGCTCGTCTCCTCGCGCAAGGCCGAGCGCATGCTCGACATGATGTTCGGGGACGACATGATCGAGGACCTCTGGCTGAATTTCTACTGCGTGTCCACGAACCTGACGCGGGCGGAAACCGTCGTACACCGGCGCGGCGACCTGGAGCGCTGCGTCGGCACGAGCATCCGTCTCCCCGGAGTGGTCCCGCCGACCGTGGAAAACGGCGACCTGCTGGTGGACGGGGGCGTGCTGGACAATCTGCCGACCGGCGTGATGCGCCGTCTCGGAGAGGGTCCGATCATCGCGGTGGACGTCTCCGCCGCGGTGGACGTCCGGGCCGACCTGAGCTACCGCGAGGCGCCCTCGCCCTGGCAGCTCCTCCTGAACCGCTGGAGCAAGACGGCCCGGCCGTTCCCCAACATCCTGCAGATCCTCCATCGCTCCGCGGTTCTGGCGAGCGACATCTACGCCAAGCAGGCAAAGAGCGAGGTCGAGCTCTACCTCGACCTCCCCATGGAGGGCTACGACATGTTCGACGTGGAGTCGCTGGACCAGATCGTCGACCTCGGTTACCGCTACACGCAGGAGCAGCTCGCAAAAAATCCCTGGAGCCCGGCGATGTCAGGCCGGGTGGTCGTGGTCTAGAGGATCTCGATCCAGGCAGAAGGGCTGCCCGCCAGCAGGGGGATGGCTCCGGCCGGAGCCTCCGCACCAAAGCGAAGCCGCAATCGCTCGATCCCGAGCCGCTCGGCCAAGGCCCAAGCCACGAGCCCGAACGTCATCCGGGCGTTGATCTCGCCGAGGGGATTGAATCCGTTTCTGTAGCTCCATGCATCGATTCCGAACGGACCCACATACCCCTCGCGGCGCAGCGCCGCGGCGACTCCCTCCACAGGGATCTCCGGAACCTCCGCGGGCAGCTCGATCCCGGCGAACTGGCCTTTAATGTCCACCATCTGGCGATGGAAGCCCACGATCCTCAGCTCGGATTCGGTCAGGAGAGCGGAGCATCCGAAGTCGGCCGTCCGTTCCATCCAGGGCTCGAAGAGGAGAGGCCCGTGCCCCTCGAACAGCCGCTCCACCGTCCTGCGGGATTTGGGATCGGAGAGAAGCGGCCCTTTCCTTTCTATATAGCGGGACCGTCCCGAAGCAGACAGCGGCGCCTTGACCACCCAGGCGGAAGGAGAGGAAGGCAGGATGCGATCGAGCTCCGCCAAGGATTCCACCATCCGCGCTCCAGGGAGAGCGCAGCCCAGCTCCTCCGCCACTTGAAGATGAAAGGCGCGGTGATGGACCTTGGCCACGATGGAAGGCGGAGCGGTTGGGAGATGCCAGAGCAACTCGTGGAGAGGGAGATCCGAGACCAGGCTGCGTGGCTGTTTTCGGAGAGCGGCAGCCTGGGGAGTCTCGCACCAGGCGAGCAGCTCATCCGTCGGCTCGATGGGGCCGCTCTCCAGGATCGGAAGGCCCGGAACGGGGAGGACGCGCTCGGGATCGACGGCGGCTGGAGTCCAGAGACGATCGCCTTCCCGGGCGAAGACGCGGAGGAGGGTCGCCAAGCCGGAGACGGTCTGAAGGGTTTCGCGGGAAGGAGTACGGCGGATCTTGGCCAGCTCGTCTTCGCAGAGGAGGTTGGCGAGGATCGACCTCACAACTCACTCTCCTCCAACCGCCGAATGAACTCCGCATCCATCCCCGCCGCCGCCCGCCCCTCCCGGTTGAAGATCCGGCCGCCCTTGGCCTTGGCGGGACGCAGAGGCCAGGTGAGGTTGGCGCGGAAGGCGTCCCAGGCGGATTCGTCCTCCTTCTTGAACACCTGCAGCCACTGCCAGCCGAAGCGGACGTGCTCGATCTCGTCCCTCTGGACCTGCTCGATCACTACCGCGGTCTTCGGATCTCCCGCTTTCAGTGCCGCTTCGGCGTACTCCTCCGTGTGATCGAGGTTCGCGTTCTCGAAGGTCAGCGACATGGCGCAGAGGAAGCGCAGCGGAGTCGTGACGTCCGGGATCTTGCTCCAGAAATATCCGTTCACGGGCCAGTCCCCGAAGCGCGCGCCGCAGGCTTCGAGGCGGGCCAGGTACATGCGCGTGTGCCGCTGCTCGTCCTGAAGGATTCTCAACAGCCCGCGGCGGAAGTCGGACGGCGCATCCGGAAAGGCCAGGAGCGCCCAGGCGAACAGCTCCGCCGCCTGCAGCTCGTGGTTGGCGAGCGCGTGGAGGATGCGCGGACGCTGGGCCGGATCGGGCATCCCCTCGACCGGCGGCACGCCGATCCTCCTGGAGAAGCGGAGCTCGGCCGGACGGCCAGGCTCCTCCAATCGGACCGCCGGACCGGGAGCCTCGTCCGACAGCTCGCCGGCAGGCGGCGTGAGCTTGAGATCCAGGTCCTCCGTCCGCACCACCGTGAGCGCAAAGTCGCGGATTTCCATCGTGCTAAGCTTATCGAACGTCATGAATATAAAAGTGCGAAGCCTCGTTCTCGGAGCTGTCGTCTCTCTTGCCTCGCTCGCCCAGGCCCAGCCGGGTGGACCGCTCCCGCCCCTGTTCCCTCCGGACAACTGGTGGAACGTGGACGTCAGCACGGCCCCGGTCGATCCGAAGAGCGGCCAGTTCCTCGACTTCATCGGCCGCGGCACGCCGCTCCATCCGGACTTCGGCGCCTTTGCGGACTCGCCGCCCGAGACCTACGGGATGATCTATCTCAGCGTGCCGGGGACGCAGCCGCTCGTGCCCGTCACCTTCGTCGAGTTCGGGGACGAGAGCGACGCCGGGGCCCCCGGGCGTCCTCCAGGCTATCCGATCCCGGACGCGGCGAAGACTCAGCCCGGCTACATCGAGGGAGGATATCCCGGCAACGAGGACGCCGGGGGCGACCGGCACATGCTGATCGTGGACCGCGATCGTGGCCTCCTCTTCGAGCTCTACCACACGTTCTGGGACGCCTCCGCGAACCGCTGGGAAGCGGGCTCGGGCGCAATCTTCCCCCTGGACTCGAACGCCCGCCGGCCGGAAGGGTGGACCAGCGCCGACGCCGCGGGCCTTGCGATCCTCCCCGGCCTGGTGCGCTACGGCGAGGCCTTCGGCCCCGATCCGATCCGCCATGCCTTCCGCTTCACGGTCCGGCGGACCAACGGCCACGTCTATCCGGCCTCCCACACCGCGGGCGACACCCAGGGCGCGCCCCCCATGGGGACGCGGCTGCGTCTCAAGGCGGGCAAGAACATCTCGGGATATCCACCCGAGGTGCGGAAGATCTTCCAGGCCATGAAGACCTACGGCCTGATCCTCGCCGACAACGGCACGGACATGTACATCACGGGCGCCCACGACGCCCGCTGGGACAACGACGTGCTGAATCCCGCCTTCGCCAGCCTGACCGCGGACGACTTCGAGGTCGTGCAGCTCGGCTGGAAGCCCTCCACATCCGCGGCCTGTGCGCCGGGCAACACCCGTCTCTGCCTCAACGGCTCGCGCTTCCAGGTGGACGTGCAGTGGACCCGGCCGAACGGCGAGACCGGAGCCGGCCGCGCCGTCCCGCTGACTGCGGACACGGGCTACTTCTGGTTCTTCGACAGCGCCAACGTGGAGATGGTGATCAAGGTCCTGAACGGCTGCGGCGCCAACAACCGCTACTGGGTCTTTGCCGGAGGTTTGACCAACGTCCGCGTCCGGATCACGGTGACGGATACCCTGCGGCAGGTCACGAAGCAGTACACGAACCCGCAGGGGACCGCGTTCCAGCCGATCCAGGATACGGGCGCGTTCGCGACCTGTCCGTAGCCTCTCCCCTCCGGCCTCTCCCGCACCTAAACATCCCTTCGGGTTCCGTGTCTCAC
>DASUNJ010000029.1:0-5619 GCA_036277235.1 Thermoanaerobaculia bacterium
ACGCGCCGCCTGCTGCTCGGGCAAGCCGCCCCCGGCGGGTAGCACCTCGTACCCGGCGGTTGCAGGCCGGCCCCGCTCCTCAGGGTCAGGAGGCTCCAGCGACGGAATCAACGCTTGACTTCAGGTACACTGTGCCGCGACCACTGACGGTGACATCGCGGGGGCCGGATGACCGACACAAAGACGACGGGGGTCCGAGCTTTCGGCCTTGTCTGGCTCGGGCAGCTCGTCGCCAGCGTCGGCTCCGGCCTGACCACCTTCGCCCTCGGCATCTGGGTCTTCCGGAAAACCGGCGCCGTCACCAACTACGCGGCCGTCGCCTTCTTCGGCATCCTGCCCGGGCTGCTCATCTCCCCGCTGGCCGGCGTGTACGTGGACCGCTGGGACCGCCGCCGGATCCTGCTCGGGTCGAACCTGGCCTCGGGGCTGCGGACGCTCGCGGTGGCCGCGCTGCTGTGGCAGGGGGACCTCCGGAACTGGCACGTATACGCGGCAGCGGCCCTGGCGTCGGTCATCCGCGCCTTCCATGTGCCCGCCTACATGGCCGCCACGACGCTGCTGGTGCCCCGGAAGCACCTGGCCCGGGCGAGCGGGATGCTGCAGCTAGGCCAGGCTGCGGCTGAGACCCTGGCGCCGTTCCTGGCCGGCCTGCTGGTGAGCCTGATCCGGGTCGAGGGCGTCCTCTTCATCGACATCCTGACCTCCCTCTTCGCCATGGTGTCCCTGGCGCTGGTCGCGGTCCCGCGGCCGGCTCAGAGCGCGGCGGGCCGGATTGGCAAGGGCTCCGCGGCGAGGGAGGCCACCTTCGGCTGGCAGTTCATCCGCGAGCGCCCGGGGCTGCGCGGGCTGTTGCTCTACTTCGCGATGGTGAACCTGGTCTTCAGCATGGCGAGCGTGCTCGCGGTGCCGCTGGTGCTCTCCTTCGCGGACGAGACCTTGCTCGGCCGGGTGCTCGCGGCCGGGAGCGCGGGCCTGCTGGCCGGCAGCATCGTGATGAGCGTCACGGGCGGGCCGCGGCCGCACATCCACGGGGTGCTGGGTTTCGGGTTGCTGCTCGGAGTCGCACTGGTCCTCGTGGGGTTGCGCCCGGACCCTCGGCTGGTCGCGGCCGGGCTGTTCCTCACCCTGTTCGGCGTGCCGGTGGTCAACGGCTCCAGCCAGGCGATCTGGCAGGTCAAGGTGCCGCCCGACGTGCAGGGGCGGGTGTTCGCGGTGCGCCGCGCCCTGGCCCTGTTCACGGTGCCGCTCGGTCACCTGCTGGCCGGGCCGCTGGCCGACCGGGTGTTCCGGCCGCTGCTCCTCCCCCGGGGCGCCCTGGCCGCCAGCCTGGGCCCGGTGGTCGGCGTCGGCCCCGGCCGCGGCATCGGCCTCCTATACATTACCCTCGCAGCCCTGCCGATCCTCACCTCGCTCTGGGGATATACCCGGCCCCGGTTGCGCAGGGTGGAGGAGGAGCTGCCGGACGCCCTCGTCGACTGACATCGACTGACAAGGAGATCCGCGAGATGAGCAAGACTTCCAGATGGGCCGCCCTGCTCCTGGCGCTCGCCGCGCTGCCGGCTTCGGCCGAGCGCCTGATCCTGCGCGGCGTCACGGTCGTCGACGGCACGGGCGCGCCGCCCCTCGGTCCCGTGGACCTGGTCATCCAGGACGACCGTATCGCCCAGATCGTGCCGGTCGGCAGCCCCGGCATGGCCATCGACCCTGAGGCCCGGCCGAAGCTGGACGGCGGGAGGGAGCTCGACCTGACCGGCATGTGGGTCCTGCCCGGGTTCGTCGACCTCTATGCCGTAGCCATCGAGCCGGTGGAGTACGTGTCCAAGCTCTGGCTTGGGCATGGCATCACCACGATCCGCGATCCGATCTGCCGCGCCGGCTTCGTGGCCTGCGCGGAGCTGAAGCGAAGGAGCCAGGGGAGCGAGATCACGACGCCGCGCATCGAGCCGTTCGTCAGCTTCGGCGCGGGCGCGAAGCAGCCGCTCGACACCCCGGAGCGGATCAAGGCCTGGCTCGCCGAAGCCCGGAAGGGGGGGATCTCGGGCGTCCGCTTCCGCGGCACGAAGCCCGCGGTCCTTGCCGCGGCTCTTGCGGAGGCCCGGCGGCTAGGGCTCGCCACCTCCTGCCACCACTACCCGGGCGCCGACGCGCTGGACACCTCCGCATGGGGCCTGACGATGCTGGAGCATTGGCACGGCCTGCCTGAGGCGATGTTCACGGACCGCACCGTTCCGGACTTCCCTCCGGACTACAACGAGGCCGACGAGGGGCAGCGTTTCGCCCGCTCCGGCCGGCTCTGGCGCCAAGCCGCGGCCCCGGGGAGCGAGCGCTGGAACCGGGTGATCGACGACCTCGTCGCCCGCGGGCTCACCCTGGTGCCGACGCTCAGCCTCTACGAGGCTAACCGGGACTTGATGCGCGCGGTCCAGGCCGAGTGGCACGCGCGCTACACCCTGCCCTCGCTCTGGGACCACTTCAAGCCGAACCGCCGGGGCCACGCCACGCACTGGTTCGACTGGACGACCGGGGACGAGCTCGCCTGGCGCGAGAACTACCGCCTGTGGATGGCCTTCCTGAACGACTACAAGAATCGTGGCGGCCGGGTGGCCGTGGGCACCGACGCAGGCTACATGTACAACCTCCACGGCTTCAGCTTCGTTCGCGAGATGGAGTTGCTGCAGGAGGCGGGCTTCCACCCGCTGGAGGTGGTGCGCGCTGCCACCTTGCTCGGCGCCGAGGCCCTGGGCCGGGCCGGAGAGCTCGGCAGCGTGGAGCCGGGCAAGCTCGCTGACCTTGTCGTGGTGGCCGAGAACCCGCTGGAGAACTTCAAGGTCCTCTACGGCACCGGCGCGCTCAAGGTGGGGCTCGACAACCGGCCGGCTCGCGTCGGGGGGGTTCGCTACACCATCAAGGGAGGAATGGTTTACGATGCGGAGCGGCTCCGGGCCGACGTCCGCCGGATGGTGGAGGAAGCCAAGGCACAGGAGGGGCGGGAGATTGTGGCGCCAGGGCTCGAGGGGAAGAACCCGGGAAAGGGAGGAACGCCATGACACGCAGGATCGTCCTCACCGGTTGGGCTGCGGCCTGGCTGCTCGCTGCCAGCGCCTCGGCGGCCCCCCAGGCCCCCCAGGCCGCAACCCCTGTGGCGCCTACCCGCATCGACGGCCTCTGGGAGGGAGCCATCCTCTACGATCCGGCCCAGTTCGAGATGGAGACCGTGGTCGAGATCGCCTACGACGCCCAAGGCAAGCTGGTGGGGACGATCGACATCCCAAGCCAGCAGATGAAGTACTACTCTCTGCGCGACTTCCAGGTCGACGGCACGAAAATCTCATTCAAGTTTTATAAGGACTCGCGGCGGCGCGGGCCGAATTCGCCGTTCCTGTTCGAGGGGGAGCTCTCCCCGGACGGCCGCACGATGCAGGGGATGTTCACCGGTTTCTACCACGAGGAGATGGGCATCGACCGGGTGCCCTTCCGCCTGCAGCGCGTCAGGGAGGCCGGTGACGAGCGGCCGGCCGAGCCTGAGCCGCCGCTGCACTCGCTCTCCGCCCGGGGCGAGGAGCTGCGGGAGTCCTTCAACCGCGACGTGGGCGGTACCCGCCTGGTGATGCTGCTCTCTCCGACCTGAGGGGTCTGCCTCGCAAGCGCCCGGGTGGTGCAACGCTACGTCCTGGAAAAGATCGATGACCCGAAGCTGCGGGTCTATGTGGTTTGGGGTCCGATGCTGGGTGGGGAGACGGAGGAGGACGCCCGCGAGGCGACCGCCTCGCTCGCGGACAGCCGGGGTACCCACTTCTGGACGGGAGCCCATACCCTGGCGGAGGCGTTGCGCGCCCCCGCCGGTCTTCAGGAGGAGCTGGCATGGGACACCTTTCTTCTCTTTCCTCCAGAGGCGAAGTGGGGGGATGTTCCCCCATTGCCGGCCTACGTCATGCATGTGGGCAAGCGGCTGCCGCCGGACCGCCGGCTCAACGGCGAGAAGCTGTTCGACCAGGTGAAGAAGCTGGCCGGCGCGCGCTAGCCCGTCCCGGCCCCTCTCCGGGAGACCGGTCATGAGCCCCGAGGCCGGCCGGTGGCAGAGGCTCGCCGAGTGGAACGACACGGCCGCGCCCTTCCCGGACCAGACCGCCCTGCACGAGCCCTTCGAGGAGCAGGCCCGGCGCGTGCCCGGCGCGGTGGCGGTGGAGCACGAGGGCGGAACGCTGACCTATGCCGAGCTCGAGCTGCGGTCCAGCCGCCTGGCCCTGCACTTGGCCGCCCTCGGCGCCGGTCCGGGCTCGCTCGTCGGCATCCACCTGGGACGCTCGCCTGAGATGATCGTGGCCGCCCTCGGTGTCCTCAAGTCGGGCGCGGCGTACGTGCCGATCGAGAGCACCTGGCCGCGCGAGCGCGTGCGCTGGATCCTCGAGTCGCAGCGCATCGCCCACCTGCTCACCCGGTCGTGGGAGCTGGAGGCGCTGGGCGAGGTGGGGTCGTCCGTGCCGCACACCCTCTGCCTGGACGAGCCGGATCTCTGGAAAGGCCCTGAGGCCCTTGCCGTGGGCCGGGCCGGGCCAGACGACCTCGCCTACGTCATCTTCACCTCGGGCTCGACCGGCACCCCCAAGGGGGTCATGGTCCGCCACCGCCCGGCGGCCAACCTGATCCACTGGGTCAACTCCACCTTCGGCGTCGGCCCCTCCGACCGGCTGCTCTTCATCACCGGCCTGTCGTTCGACCTCTCTGTCTACGACATCTTCGGCACCCTGGCCGCAGGGGGGACGATCCGGCTTGCCTCCTCTGAGGAGCTGCGCGACCCGCAGCGCCTGGTGCGCATCCTGGCGGAGGGCGGCGTCACCTTCTGGGACTCCGCTCCGGCGGCTCTCCAGCAGCTCGCCCCCTTCTTCCCGGCCCCGGCGACGACGTCGACTCCGCTACGGCTGGTTTTCCTCTCCGGCGACTGGATCCCGGTCAGCTTGCCCGACCGGGTGCGGGAGTCCTTCGCCGGCGCCCGGGTGATCAGCCTGGGCGGCGCCACCGAGGCCACCATCTGGTCGAACTGGTACCCGATCCGCGAGGTCGACCCGGCCTGGAAGAGCATCCCCTACGGCAGGCCGATCTCGAACGCGCGCTACCACCCCCTGGACGAGGACCTGAACCCGTGCCCGATCGGCGTCGACGGGGATCTTTACATCGGCGGCGGCTGCCTGGCGGCCGGCTACGCCAATGCTCCGGACCTGACCGCGGACCGCTTCCTCCCCGACCTCTACGGAGCCGAGCCCGGGGCGCGTCTCTACCGCACCGGCGACCGGGCTCGCTACTGGCCGGATGGCAACCTGGAGTTCCTCGGCCGGATGGACGATCAGGTCAAGATCCGCGGCTACCGGATCGAGCTGGGAGAGATCGAGGCCACGCTCGGCGGGCACCCCGCTGTCGAGGGTGCGGTCGTCCTCGCGCCCCCCGGGCCCGCGGGGGACCGGCGACTGGGTGCCTACCTGCAGCCCGACCGGCGGCGCGCGGCGGCCGTGCGCCGCTGGCTGCGCCTGGAGCGGGAGGGCCGGTTGGAGGGGCAGAACTTCCAGGAGCTGCCGGATGGGACGGTCGTCGCTCATCGCAACCGCGGCGAGACCGAGTTCCTCT
>DASUNJ010000030.1:0-20506 GCA_036277235.1 Thermoanaerobaculia bacterium
CGCGGTCAGGCTGGAAAAGTCGTGGACCGCGCCGATCAGCACCACCCCGAGCCCGATCCAGAGCAGGCAGGGCAGCCAGCCGAAAGTCTGGCAGGCGATGATCGGCCCGGCGATGGGACCGGCCGCAGCGATGGCGGAAAAGTGCTGGGCGAAGAGGTAGAAGGGACGCGTCGGCACGAAGTCGACCCCGTCGTTCATCCGGTGCGCCGGGGTCACCCGGCTGTCGTCGATGACGAACTGGCGCGCCACCCAGCCGCCGTACAGACGGTAGGCGGCGACCAGAAGCACCAGGAAGACGAGGGCGAGCAGCGCCAGGTTCACGCGTCCGTCTCCCTCCGTCCCATCAGAATGCCCGCCACGCCCGCCGCGATCCCGCCCGCGATCAGGAGCAGTCCGAACAGGGCCCGCCCGTGATCGGGGTGGGCGGCATCCGCGGCTTCGGCAACCAGTTGGCCGAGCCCGGCGTCATGGGGGATCAGGAACAGCCCGACGCCGGCCAGCAGGAAGCCGAACGCGGACAGCTTCTGCCCGGGGCCGGTCACCGGCCGCCCCGCCTCCCGGCCCACCACGCTGTGGCCGTAGCCGTACCAGAAGTAGACCGCCATGCCCAGGACGAGCCAGCCGATGAACCGCCACCACGAGGAGGGCGGCAGGTAGACCATGAGGAAGATGCAGGAGCCGGCGCCCAGCAGCGGCACCAGCCAGTCCCCGCCCGGCACCCGGAACGGCCGCTGCCGGTCAGGGTCCTTGCGACGCAGCACGATGACTCCGACGCAGACCAGCAGGAAGGCGAACAGCGTGCCGATGTTGGTCAGCTCGACGACCTCGTTGATGTTGGCGAAGCCCGCGAAGACTGCCACCACGATGCCGGTGATCCAGGTCGTGACGTGGGGCGTGCGGTAGCGCGGGTGGACCTTGGCCGCCCAGGCCGGGAGCAGGCCGTCGCGCGCCATGGAGAAGAAGATCCGGGGCTGTCCGAGCTGGAAGACGAGCAGCACCGAGGTCGTGGCGAACACCGCTCCGAGCGCGATGATCAGGGCCGGCCAGACCATGCCGCGGGCGGAGAAGGCCGTGGCCAGCGGCTCGGCCGTGCCGAGCTGCGTCCAGGGGAGCATGCCGGTCAGCACGACGGCCACCAGGATGTAGATGATCGTACAGACCACGAGGCTGGCGATGATCGCGATCGGCATGTCGCGCTTCGGGTTTTTCGTCTCCTCCGCCGCCGTGGACACGGCGTCGAAGCCGATGTAGGCGAAGAAGATGATCGCCGCTGCCGAGGAGATGCCGACGAAGCCGTTGGGTGCGAACGGGGTCCAGTTCGCGGGCTCGACGTAGAACGCCCCAAGGATGACGAAGAAGCCGATGATGGCGAGCTTCAGGACCACCATGGAGGAGTTGAACCAGGCGCTCTCCCGGATGCCGACGACCAGGACACAGGTGATGACCATGATGATCAGGAAGGCCGGCAGGTTGAACACCAGGGGGAAGCCGAGGAAGTCCGGGGCCTGCTCCAGCGCCTGGGCGGCGCGCTGGACGGACACGCCGATCGCCTCCAGGTCGGAGCCGCCCGCCCGGGCCTCGGCCATCTGCGCGCCCGCCTGGACCGCGGTCCGGTAGTCGGTTCCCAGCCAGAGAGGCCATTCGAGCCCCACGCCGCGCAGCAGCTCCTGGAAGTAGCCGGACCAGGAGATGGCCACGGCCACGTTGCCGATGGCGTACTCGATGATGAGGTCCCAGCCGATGATCCAGCCGACGAGCTCGCCGAGGGTGGCGTAGGAATAGGTGTAGGCGGACCCGGAGACCGGCACCATGGAGGCCAGCTCGGCGTAGCACAGGGCCGCGAAGCCGCAGGTGACGGCGGTGATGACGAAGGAGAGGATCAGCGCCGGTCCCGCCCCCGGGTGGTCGGCGCCCCCCGCCGCGGCCGTGCCGACCGTGGAGAAGATGCCGGCGCCGATGATGCCGCCGACGCCCAGCAGCGTCAGCTGGAGCGGGCCCAGCGTCCGCCGCAGGGAGTGCTCGGACGCCTCGGCGGACGCCATGATCGCGTTGAGCGACTTGGTCCTGAAAAGTCCTCGGAGCAGGGTGGGCCTCCTCTCTCTATCGCAGAGCCGGGCCGGCTCGGTCAGGGATGCGGGCGGGAGTCTGACATGGGAGGGAGTTGAGGCGCAACGTGGGCGGGGTTTGGCGATTGGCGCGTTTTCCTCTAGGATCTCCCCCCTGCGCATGGCGAGACGACGCCTACCCCTCCACACGCGGATCCTGATCGGCGGCCTGTTCGGAGCCGTGGCGGGGATCGTCGCGCACCTTCTCTTCGCCACCGAGACAGGTCTCGCCCCGGGATTGGAGCGGTTCGTCCGCATCGTCTCCGCCCCCATCGGGCAGATCTTCCTGCGCCTGCTCTTCATGCTGGTCATCCCGCTGATCTTCTCCGCGCTCGTCCTGGGCGTGGTGGAGATGGGAGACCCCCGGCGGCTGGGGCGCGTGGGCATGAAGACCCTCCTCTACACCATCCTGGTCTCCGCCATCGCGGTGCTGATCGGCGTCACCCTGGTCAACGTCCTGGAGCCCGGGACCGGCATCTCGCCGGAGCTCAAGGCCCGCCTGACCGCCGGCGCGGCCGAGCGCGCCTCGTCCCTGGCCTCGGCCACCGCCCCCAAGACCGGGGTGGACCTGCTGATCACGATCGTGCCCAACAACCCGGTCAAGTCCGCGGCCGAGGGGGACATGCTCGGGGTGATGTTCTTCTCCCTGCTGTTCGGGATCGGGCTGGCCATCACCCGCACCGAGGCCACCGCCCGGCTGCAGGAGATGATCCAGGGCCTCTATGACGTCACCATGTGGCTGATCGGGTGGGTGATCTCCCTCGCCCCGATCGGGGTCGCGGCGCTGCTCTTCACCCTGACGGCGGAGCTCGGCTACGAGATCCTGCAGCAGCTCGCACTCTACGTCGGCGTCGTGGTGCTCGCTTTGGCCATCCACCAGTTCGTGGTCTACTCGCTTGCCGTCCGGCTGCTGGGCGGCATGAGCCCGCTGTTCTTTTTCCGCGGCATCGAGGCGGCGATGATCACCGCCTTCTCGACCGCGTCGAGCAACGCGACCCTCCCGACCGCCCTCAAGGTGGCCGAGGAGAACCTCAAGCTGCCGCCCTCGGTGAGCCGCTTCGTGCTGACCATCGGCTCGACCATGAATCAGAACGGGACGGCGTTGTTCGAGGGAGTGACGGTGCTGTTTCTGGCTCAGTTCTACGGCGTGTCCCTGTCGATCGGGGAGCAGATTACGGTAGTGTTGATCTGCATCCTGGGCGGCATCGGCACGGCCGGCGTCCCTGCCGGGTCGATCCCGGTGGTGGCGCTCATTCTCGGCCTGGTCGGGGTCCCGGTGGAGGGGATCGGCCTTATCCTAGGGGTGGACCGGTTCCTGGACATGTGCCGGACCACGCTGAACGTGACGGGGGACCTGGCCGCCGCTGTCGTCGTGTCGCGGGGAGAGGGGACGGCTCTGCCGGATTCCCCGTCTCCAATCACCGCGGTCTGAGAAATGGAGCAGGGGAGCATCCGGTTTTCCGGAGTCTCCGGCACGGTTCCTGCTTCTCCGTGAAGGTGGGACCCCGGGGACTCGCAAGGCCTCGGAGGGGAGGGTGATGAGCCGTACTGATCCTGCCCAACCTGCCTGTTCGACGCGCGGAGAAGCCGAGTCGCCGCCGGGAACCAAATCGGAGGTGCCCCCATCTAATGTGGCGGAGAGGTGAATCGATGAAAAGACCCATTCCCGTTCTGCTCGCCCTTCTGTTGTTGACCCCGTTCCTGGGCGGTTGCAACAAGGTGCGGGCTCGCGTCGAGATGAAGAAGGGCAACGAGAGGTATCTCAACGAGAACTACCGCGATGCTCTCGTCCAGTACCAGAAGGGTCTGGAGCTGGACCCCAGCGCGACCTTCGCCTGGCGGTCGGTGGGCCTGAGCGCCCTCGCCCTCTACAAGCCGGGGGACAACAGCAGGGCCAACCGCGAGTTGGGCGATCTGGCCGTCAAGGCCTTCGAGAGCTACCTCGAGGACTACCCGGACGACGAGAAGGTCCGCGACTACCTGATCTCCACCTACGTCAACTCGAAGAAGTACAACGAGGCGCTGGCCTATCTGGAGAAGCAGGCGCAGGCGGACCCGAGCAACGCCAACATCCAGTCCTCCCGCATCCGCCTGCTGATCGAGGCGGGCCGCGTTCCCGAGGCCAGGCAGCTGGCCAGCCAGCTCCCCCCCAACCAGGCCAAGGCCGAGGCCCTCTACACGCTCGGCGTGGGCGCATGGGACAACGCCTTCCACGGCAAGAACACGACGATGCCGGCGGCGGAGCAGGAGAAGCGCATCGACGAGGCCCTGGCGGGCATGCAGGAGGCGCTCCGGATCAATCCCGAGTACTTCGAGGCCATGGTCTACTACAACCTCCTGTTCCGGGAGAAGGCCAAGCTGCAGACCGACGAAGCCAAGAAGCTGGAATACACCGCCCTGGCCAACCAGTGGGTTGACAAGGCGAAGGCTTTACGCAAGAAGATGCAGGAAGAGGAAAAGAAGAAGCAGGCCGAAGCGGCCAAGACGACCGAAAGCTAGGTGGAAATCATGTTCGAAGACTCCTTGCTTGAGCTGGACGCGCGAAGGAAAAAGAAGAGCGGCCTGGTGCGTTTCATCGTGCTGCCGCTCGCCATCCTGATCCACTTGGCGGCGGCAGGCGGGTTCCTGTTCGCCAACTACTGGCAGGTGGATCCGGTACCGGAACCGCCGATCAACGTCATCTTCTTCAGCGCCGCGGCACCGCCGCCGCCACCCCCGCCTCCTCCTCCACCACCTCCGCCGCCGGCGGCCAAGCCGCAGCAGCAGCAGGAGATCCCGAAGGAGATCCCGATCGTCCGGCCGACGGAGCCGGTGCAGCCGGTCGAGGTGCCTGAAGACATTCCCCAGCCGGGTCCGTCCGAGGACTTCGTCGGTGTCGAGGGCGGTGTCGAGGGCGGAGTCGAAGGCGGCGTTGCCGGCGGCGTGGTCGGCGGGGTCGTGGGCGGCGTCGTGGGCGGCGTCCCGGGCGGCGTCGTCGGCGGAGTGGAGGGCGGCGTCGTCAACGACGAGCCCCTGCGTGTGGGCGGCGCGGTAACGCGGCCCGAGAAGGTCGCGGGCTCTCCGCCGGTCTATACCGAGCTGGCGCGCAAGGCCCGGGTCACGGGCGTGGTGATCGTGGAAGCGATCATCGACGAGCGCGGCAACGTGGTGAACGCGCGTGTCCTCAAGGGCCTGCCCATGGGCCTGGACAAGGCCGCGATGGACGCCGTCGAGAGGTGGAAGTTCAAGCCGGCCACGCTGCAGGGTAAGCCGGTCAAGGTCTATTACACACTAACCGTCAACTTCACTATGCAGTAGGCGCCGCGGCGCTGGCAAAGGAGAGGAACGTATGGATTTCAGCCCAATGGGACTCTGGGAAGCGATGACGCCCATCGCCAAGGGCGTGGTTATCGCGCTGATCCTCATGTCGGTCTGGTCGTTGTACATCTCGGTTGAGCGCTTGCTGGTCTTCCGCAAGGCCCACAAGCAGTCGCTGGCGTTCGCCAAGCTTGCCACCGAGCACCTCAAGCACGACCGGCCGCAGGCCGTCATCGACGCCGCCAACAAGTACCCCGGCAGCCATCTGGCCCGCGTCGTCAGCGCCGGCCTGCAGTCGTTCCAGTTCGAGCACGGCACCAGCCCGCTCAGCGACATGGAGGTCGTCGAGGCGGCCAGCCGCGCCGTCGAGCGCTCGACCCTGCTCACCGTCTCCGACTTCAAGAAGGGCATCGGCACCCTGGCGACGATCGCCACCACCGCCCCCTTCATCGGCCTGTTCGGCACCGTGATCGGCATCATCAACGCGTTCCGCGGCATGGCCCTCACCGGCTCGGGCGGCATCGGCGCCGTCTCCGCCGGTATCTCCGAGGCGCTCGTTACCACGGCGCTCGGCCTGTTCGTGGCCATCCCGGCCGCGTGGATGTTCAACGTCTTCACCAACAAGGTCGAGCGTCTCCAGGTCGAGATGTCGAACTCGTCCTCCGAGCTGATCGACTTCTTCATGAAGAAGCAGAAGAGCAATGCTGCTTAAACTCGGTCGCAAGCACACGATGGAGGCTCCGGAGGTCCGGAGCGACATCAACGTCACGCCGCTGGTGGACGTCTGCCTCGTGCTCCTGATCATCTTCATGGTGGTCACGCCCATGCTCCAGAAGGGCGTGGACGTGGCTCTGCCGGAGACGTCGGACCCCGAGAAGATGCCTGACAACGAGAAGCAGCTCGAGGTCTCCGTCAAGCTCGACGGCAGCGTCCACATCGGCCAGAACTGGATCACAGAAGAAAACCTGATGTCCCAGCTGGAAGAGATCCACGCCAACAACCCGGAACGTCAGGTCGTGGTCAAGGCGGACAGGCGGCTGAAGTACAAGGAGGTGCGCAGGGTCATGCGCCTCCTCAACGAGGCCGGCTTCACCCGCGTCGGCCTGGTCACCGAGAAAGAAGGCGAGGGAGCCTGACGGCCACCGTCGGAGGTAAACGCATATGTCAATGAACGTCGGAGGAAGCGGGGGCCCGAAGAGCGACATCAACATCACGCCCCTCGTGGACGTGGTGCTGGTGCTCCTGATCATCTTCATGGTGATCACGCCCATCGTCCAGATGGGGTACGCGGTGCAGGTCCCGCCCAAGGTGGAGACCTCTGCGCCCGTGCCCCAGGATTCGAACCAGGTGATCGTCCGCCTCGACGCGGAAGGCCGGCCCTGGATCAACAAGTCGATGATTTCCATGAGCGATTTCCCGGCCAAGCTCCGCGAGGTGCTCACCGGTCGCTCGTCCAAGGTGATCTTCTTTGCCGCGGACGGCGAGCTGGAGTACGACCGGGTAGCCGATTTCATGGACGTCTGCCGCGACAACGGTGCCCAGAACCTCGGCATCGTGTTCGAGGACATGGGAGGCCCCGGCGCTGCCGCCGCGGGCCTGGGCGGCGGAGCATCGGGCACCGAGCAGTAGGTAGCTTGATCCCGCTAACAAGAACGAAAGCCGGGCCGGCAACGGGCCGGCTTTTTGTTTGGCTTCTGGATGGGATCAGCCGCGAAAGCCGTTGCGGATGCGGCCGAGGAGCATGTTCAGCGGGTTGCCCCGGGAGAGGAACGCGATCACCGGCTCCTGCCGGATGCCCAGCTCGCGGTAGAGCGCCAGCAGCTCCACGTTCTGGGCGTCGACCTTGAGGCCGCCGCGGACGGCGCGGACAGCCCCGGGGCGGTCCCTGGCCAGCAGGCAGGTGCGCGCCAGGTTCAGGTAGTTGTCCGACTCGTAGAACTCCACCTTGATGGAGTGCTCGCAGAGCTTCAGCCCTTCCTTGACCTTCCCTTGGCAGCGGGCGATCCCATACCCCAGGTAGGAGTAGAACAGGCCGGGCAGGGCCGAGCCGGGCTCCCCCGACTCCGCCAACTGGCCCAGGTAGACGAGGCCCTCGTTCCAGTTCCCCTCCCGGCAGAGCGCGAGAGCACGGCTCAGCTTGTAGGAGATCTCGCGGCGCACGGCCTTCATCTCATCGCCTCCGTTCGAGCCTTCGGAAGAATATTACGTAATCTACATAAGAAAATGTCCTGAGGCAAGCCCTTGGTCGAAACGGGGCGTGCTACACTCGCTCCTTGCCTTCATGAAGGAAGCAGCATGAGCGATCCTCATCTCGTCGCGCAGGACGTTCAGGAGCTGATCCGGCTCGCCGGACGGTTCCAGGAGCGCGGGCAGCATGAACAGGCGGCGGACCTGTTGCTGCTGGCGTTGCGTCTCGATCCCAGGAACATCAGTGTCAAGCTGGCCCTCGCCGAGGCCCGGACCCGGCAGCGCGAGCCCGGGTCGCCCGGATCGCGCAGCGTGCGCGACCGGCTCCGCGAAGGGTTCCGGCGCAACGCCATCGACGCCGCCCACTTCGTGGGGCTGGCCCACCTCTACTCCGAAAAGGGGGAGACCGCGCGGGCCGTCGAGTGCCTGGAGGTCGCCAAGGCCAAGGGGCTCGCGAACCCGTCCAGCTACAAGCTCCATGGTCGGCTGCTGTTCCGGCGCAAGGACTTCGACGGCGCCGTGGACGAGTTCGGCCAGGCCCTGCGGTTCAATCCATTCGACCGCGAGACCGCCGAGAGCCTGGGCCGGGCCGAGTACGAGCGCAAGCAATATGAAGCCGCGCTGCGTGCCACGGTACACGCCTTCCTGCTCCTGAACGAGGGCGACGAGGAGGGGGTGCGGCGGCTGCGGAGGCGGATCCAGACCCTGAAGCAGATCCTGGGCTGGGGCAACCGCGAGCTCTCCCAGGTGTTCAAGGAGCGCCAGGAGCAGATCCATACCGCCTTCGACCGCCTGGAGTGGCACCGCGACCGCTTCATGGAGGAGTCCGGCCTGCAGGCCACCGTCTTCCCCAGCGCGCCGACTCCGGCGCGGGGGGAGCGCGGCGGCGGCCAGCTCGAGCTCGCGGGGCGGCTGCGGCGGATGAAGCCCTGGGCCCATTTCTCCGACGAGCAGATCTTCCGGCTCACCCAGGTGGCCGAGGAGGAGGTGCACGACGCCGGCAGCCTGATCTTCGCCCACCGCGGCTCGGGGCGCGACTTCTTCGTCCTGGAGGAGGGCGAGGTCACGGTCCAGCGCACGACCACGTACGGCACGTTCGTGCTCGGCGCGATCGAGCCCGGCAACGTTTTCGGCGAGGGGAGCTTCGTGAGCGGCCATGAGCGCAGCTCCGACGTGGTCGCGGCCCGTCCCAGCCATCTCCTGCGGATCGACGCCGAGGCCCTCGACGGCCTGATCGAGGCCAATCCCGAGATGGGCGTGCAGCTCTACTGGAGCCTCTGGCACAGCCTGGCGCGCAAGCTGCGCTCCACGAACGAGCAGCTCAAGACCTTCTTCTCCACCGAGGCCTCGCCGGAGAGCTTCCTGCGGCTGCGCAAGCAGGCTTCCGGCCACGCGGCGGCGGTCAAGATCCAGGAGGACGACAAGATCCGCCTCTTCCGCGAGCAGGGGATCTCGCGCAAGGAGCTGATCACCCTGGCGGCCTTCTCCCGGGAAAAGCGCTTCGCCGCCGGCGCCTCGCTCTTCCAGGAGGGGGACGAGGGGTCGGAGATGTACGTGATCCTCGAAGGGCGGGTGATCATCAGCAAGTTCATCCCTGGAGCCGGGGAGGAAGCGCTGGCGATCCTCGAGAGAGGGGACTTCTTCGGCGAGATGGCGCTGATCGACGGCGAGCCGCGCTCGGCGGACGCCAAGGCCTACGGCGGACAGCTCACCGTGCTCGCCCTCGACCAGGACACCGTACGCGAGGTCCTGGCCATGGACCCCCACGCCGCCCTGGAGTTCCTCCAGCTCCTCTGCCGCCTGATCGCCAACCGCCTGCGCGAGATCGACGAGAAGGTCATCGGCTGGCGGATCATGTCGGGGGAGAGGAACGAGATGGCTTCGGCGTAGCCTGCCCGTATTTTCAGGTTCCCGCGCGCCGGAGCAGAATCCAGCCGCAGATACCGGCTGTGAGCGACGCAGCCAGAATGCCGAGCTTGGCCGCCGCGAGGAGGTCAGGCATGCCGGGGAACGCGAGCCCCGCAATGAAGAGCGACATCGCGAAGCCGATCCCTCCCAGCCACGCAGCGCCATGGATCATGCGCCACGTGACCCGGCTCGGCAGCGTGGCGACGCCCATGCGCACGGCAGTCCACGAGAAAAGCGTGATCCCGAGCGGCTTGCCGAGCAGGAGCCCGAGTACGATGCCGAGCGTGACCGGGCTCGACAGGGCCGTTGCGAGCTCCCCGCCGCTGAGCCGCACACCCGCATTGGCGAGCGCGAAGAGGGGCATGATGAGGAAAGCCACGATTCCGTGCAGCCTTCGCTCCGTGATCTGGAGCGGTGCCTGCGCCTGCTCGCACAAGGATTCGAGCGTCAGCAGCGCCTCCTGCTGCTCCCGATTCGTGAGCACGGTCGTCTCAGGACCGCAGCCGCGCTCGAACGCATCGACGCTCTGGCGGGCGCCCAGGAGAAACTCGTCCTCGTTGATCCGCGTCCGCGACGGAATGGCCATGGCGAGGAGGACACCCGCGACCGTGGCATGGACCCCGGAGGCGAGCACCGCCGCCCAGAGAGCCACTCCGATGAGAGCGTAGGCTGACGGCCGCCGCACTCCCGCGGCGTTGGCGCCGACGGCCAGAAGGAGAAGCGCGCCTGCCATACCCAAGGCAGCCCAGTTCACTCCGGCTGTATAGAAGAGGGCGATCACGAGCACCGCGCCGATGTCGTCGACGATCGCGAGCGCTGCCAGAAACACCTTGAGCCCTGCCGGAACCCGGTCGCCGAGGAGAGCGAGCACCCCGAGAGCGAAGGCGATGTCCGTCGCCATTGGGATCCCCCATCCCGCCGACCCGGAGCCACCGGAATTCAGCGCGGCATAGATCGCCGCCGGGACGACCATGCCGCCGAGCGCCGCGGCGGCCGGGAGCGCCGCCTGCCGAAAGGACGCCAGCTCGCCGATCAGCACCTCGCGCTTGATTTCGAGCCCGACGACGAAGAAGAATACGGCCATCAGACCGTCGTTGATGAGGTGGTGCAACGTAGAGCGGAACGCGAGCGGTCCGGCATCGACCGCGATCTCGAGCTCCCAGATGTGATGGTATGACGCGCCCCACGGCGAGTTCGCCCAGGCAAGGGCGACCGCGGTGCAGACGAGCAGCACGATTCCCCCTGACGAGGCTGTGTGCGCGAACTGCGCGAAAGGCTGGAGCACGCGGTCGATGAGCGGCTGTCCAGAGGACGCCCCGGCAGGGTCTGTGGATGGCGAACGGCTCATGTCGCTGTCAAGATAACAGTCTCCTAAAAAGAAGCCGCCCGCGCCGGGAGAGAGGCCGTGGGCGGCGGAGGGGCGGGGGAGGGAATCCTGCCCCGTCTCGTACCTGATCCGTGCTGCTGCGCCCGGTGACCAGGAAGTGGGCGCGCCGGTTCTGAGACCAGCAAGGTCCTCCTCCGGCAAGGAGTATGGAAGGGCGCCGCGCAGCTTGGAATCCGCTGGCGGATATATCTTTCTATACCCGCCGATGAAGTCCCTCCGGGGCGGGGCGGCCTGTAAGATCCGGAACGGCTCACCATGGATACCCTCTACTCGCCACAAAGCCGGGCCGAGCGCTTCATTGCAACGGGGCGGGTGGTGCTCGCCACCGCATCGCTCTTCGGAGTCTGGCTCGATCCCACGGAGCCCGCCAAGTTCGCCCGCGTCGGCTACTCACTCCTGGTCGCCTACGTCGCCTACTCCGCCTTCATTGCATTGCTCGTCTGGCGCTCGCACGATCCCGCCGGGCGCCAGCGGGTGGTCACGCATGCTATCGACCTGGCGTTCTTCTCTCTCTTCATCTACTTCACCGCGGGACCGGCGAGCCCTTTCACCGTCTACTTCGTCTTCTCGATGGTCTGCGCCACCCTGCGCTGGCAGTGGCGCGGCGTGCTTTGGACGGCCGCGGCCTCGATCGGCGTCCATCTGGCCGTGGCCGTCTTCTTTGCTGAAGCCCCGCAGGAGGACACGATCGAGAGCTACCGGTTGATCGTCCGCGTGGTCTACCTGAGCGTGATCGCGGTGCTGCTGGGCTATCTCGGAACCCACGAAGAGCGCACCCGCCACGAGATCTCGCGGCTGGCAGCCTGGCCCCGCCTCGTGCCGCAGCGGCTCGAGCCCGCAGTCCGCGCGCTGCTGGAGCACGCCGCCGGCGTGATCGGCGCGCCCTCCGCCGTCCTCGCCTGGGTCGAGAGCGAGGAGCCCTGGCTCTACCTCGCCTGCTGGCGCCGGGGCGAGTTCTCGTGGAGCCGGGAATCCCCGGAAACGTTCAATCCCCTGGTGGCGTCGCCCGTGGACGAAGGGAGCTTTCTCTGCCCCGAGGCCGACAGCCCGCCCACGGTCCTCTTCCGGACCGCTGCGGGCCTGGCGCGCTGGCGCGGCCTGCCGCTCCATCCCGAGCTGCGAGAGCGGCTCGGCCCCGCGCCCGTGCTGGGCGTCCGCATCCACGCCGGCTCCTTCGACGGTCACCTGCTGCTCGCCGGAAAGGCCGGAATGACCTCGGACGACCTGCTGCTCGCCGAGGCCGTGGCCGGCATGGTCGCGGCGCGGCTGGACTCCGTCTACCTGACCCGGAGTCTGGCCGAGAGCGCGGCCACGGAGGAACGCATCCGGTTGGCGCGGGACCTCCATGACGGAGTGCTGCAATCGCTCACCGGAGTCGGGTTGCGCCTGGAAGGCGTGCGGCGGCTGATCGAGGAGGACACCGGCGAGGCCGCCGAGCAGGTCGAAAAGCTGCAGCACCTGCTCTCTCTTGAACAGCGCGACCTGCGGTTCTTCATCGAAGAGCTCAAGCCTCAGCCGGTGACTTCCACCGGCGAGACCGCCGGGCTCACGCGGCAGGTCTCGGAGCTGGTGCAGCGGCTCGAGCTCGAATGGGGACTGCGGGTGGAGCTCGCCACCGATGGATTGGAGAAGGAGATCCCCGAGGGGCTGGAGCGCGAGATCTACCACATCGTGCGGGAGGCCATGGTCAACGCGGTGCGCCACGGCGAAGCCTCGGAGGTGAAGCTCGAGATCCACACCCGGGGCGACCGGATCACGATCGCCGTGTCCGACAATGGCAGCGGCTTCCCCTTCGACGGCAGCTTCTCCCATGCCGAGCTGGTGCGGCGCAACCTGGGGCCGCGCAACCTGCGCGAGCGCGTCTCGGCGCTGAACGGCACCGTTACCTTGGACACCAGCCGGTCCGGGGTGCGCCTGGAGATCCTCCTCCCGCTCTGGGAGGCCGCGGGATGACGCCGGCTCGCATCGTCCTCGCCGACGATCACCCGGTCGTGCTCGACGGGCTGGAACAGCTCTTCCGCTTCGAGCCCGACTTCGAGGTCGTGGCGCGCTGCCGCGACGGCGACGAGACCCTGCGGGTCGTGCGCGAAGAGCGTCCGGATCTGCTCCTCCTCGACATCAAGATGCCGGGCCAGGACGGGCTGGCCGTCCTGCGCGCCCTCCGTGACGAGGGGATTCCAACAAAAGTCGTGCTGCTGACTGCGGCGTTGAACGACGATCAACTCGTCGAGGCCGTGCGGCTGGGTGTGCGCGGCGTGATCCTCAAGGAGACGGCGCCGCGCCTGCTGGCCACGGCTCTGCGGGAAGTTCAGGCGGGCAGGCAGTGGCTGGAGGGCGGCCCGGTGAGCCGGGCCTTGCGCAAGCTCGTGCAGCGCGAAGAAGGGACGCGGGAAGCCGAAAAGGTGCTGACGCCGCGGGAGCTGGAGATCGTCCGCATGGCGGGCAAGGGCCTGCGCAACCGCGAGATCGCCGAGCGCCTCTGCATCACCGAGGGCACGGTCAAGATCCACTTCCACAACATCTATCAGAAGCTCAAGATCACCGGCCGCTTGGAGCTCGCCCTCTACGCGCGGGACAAGGGACTGGTCTGAGCCCACCACAACCAGAATCGAGGGCATCAGATGCGAGTGCTCGTCGTCGATAAGGATCAAGAAACGCTCGACTTCTTCTCCTCCTTGCTTCACCTGGAGGCGCATGAGATGGGGATTGTCTCCGAGCCTGCCCTGGCCCTCCCTGCGGCGCTCGAATTCCTGCCGGACATCGCGTTCATTGACGTCTCTATGCCGGAAATCGACGGCTGCCAGGTCGCCGTACTCCTGCGACAGCACAGGGAGCTCGACAGAACTCTCCTGGTCGCCGTAACCGGCCACGGCAGTAGAACGGACCACGAAGAGACCCATGCAGCCGGGTTTGATGTCCTTCTCTTGAAGCCTGTTGAGAGCAGGGACATCCAACTGCTCCTCAAGAGGCGCCCGCAGCCGGCACCTCGACCCTCCTCTTCCCACTGAAGACAACGCAACACCGAGATACGACGAACATGTAGCAAGCACCGTCACCGAAGGAGGTCTCATGGACAGGATCGAACAAAGAATCCGCTCTCTCATGGCACTGCTGGCGACGGCGGCCCTGCTGGCGATTCCCGCCAATTTGGCCGCCCAAAGCGCCACCGAGGCGGAGGGGCAGCAACAGGAGCAGGCCCAACCGGAAACCGGCGAGACCCCCGCCCCGGCACCGCGCGCGGTTCCTCAGATGACCGGCACGATTGCGAGCTGGAACGGCTACCGGATCGACCTGAAAACGCCTGACGGGAAGACGCAACAGGTTGCCATCAACGAGGACACGGAGCGGTTGGTGGAGATCAAGGCAGGGGCCGAGGTCACGATCGAATACCGCCGGAAGATCGGCGACTTCGTCATTGCGGAGCGGGTGCGCTCGGTGGAGGAGGCTGGCACGGCGCCGCAGCCCGGTCCGGACACGGCTCCAAGCACGGTGACCGGGACCGTTGTTTCCTGGACGCCAGCGGCGCTGGTCCTGCGGACCGAGGAGGGCGACGTGACCCTGTTCCTCTCGCCCAGGACCGAGTCTCTGGTCAAGTCCGTCGAGCCCGGAGTGCCGGTGACTGTTGAGTATGAGGAGACCTCCGACGGTGCCAAGCTGGCAATGCGTGTGCAGCCCGCAGAGAAAGAGAGTGGTTCTGAGTAGCCGCCAGTGAGTCTCAGGGAAAGCGCCGCCGAGCGAGGAGGCCTCCAGGTGCGCATCCGATGACGTTCGAGATCGTGCTGGTGCTCGCCATCCTCGCCGGCGCGGTCGCCTGCTTCGCAATAGAGCGCCTGCCGGTGGACCTTGTGGCGCTGCTGGTGCTGTCCGCGCTCCTCGGCAGCGGGATCCTCACTCCCGAGCAGGCAGTCTCCGGCTTCAGCAACACGGCGACGGTCACCGTGGCCGCCATGTTCGTGCTGAGCGCCGGCCTGGTCCGCACGGGTGTGGTGAGCCTACTCGGAAAGCGGCTCAGCGCGGTCGGCCGCCTTGGTCTCCGGCCGACCCTCATCGCCCTCATGGCCCTCATCGGAGTCGTGTCCGCCTTCATCAACAACACGGCGGCGGTAGCCATCTTCCTGCCGATCGTCCTCGGGCTGGCCCGCGACACTGGGATCAGCCCTTCGAAGCTGCTGATCCCGCTCTCCTTCGCCTCGATGTTCGGCGGCGTCTGCACCCTGATCGGCACCTCGACAAACATCCTGGTCAGCTCCATCGCGGAGCAGCACGGATTGTCCCCCTTCGGCATGTTCGAGCTCTCCCCGCTCGGTCTGGTGATGTTCGCCGTGGGAGCCCTGTACCTGCTGACGGCGGGCGTCCGGCTCATTCCCGACCGGCGTGCCGGCGCGGACCTGACGCAGTCGTACGGCATGGGCGACTACCTGACGGAGATCCTCGTGCTTCCCGACTCTCCCGCCGTCGGCCGGCCCTTGCGTGAGTCGCCCCTGGTCCGGGACCTGGACCTGGACGTGCTGGAAATCCAGCGCGGCGGACAGTTGCTGCCGGCCCCCGGTGCCGAGACGGTTCTCGCGGCGGACGACCTCCTCCGGGTGCGCTGTGACGTGCGGAAGATCCGCGAGGCCGAGAAGCAGGAAGGCATCGCGCTGAAGTCGGGCCTGAAGTGGCGCGATGACGACCTGCGCGCGTCCGAGGCGGCCCTGCTGGAAGCCGTGATCGTGCTGGGGTCGGCTCTCGAGGGGAAGACGCTCAAGGAAGCCGGCTTTCGCCAGATCTACGGCGGTACGGCGCTCGCCATCCGACATCGCGGCGAGGTCATGCGCGAACGGCTGGGAATGACCCGGCTGCAGTCCGGCGACGTGCTGCTCGTCGAGGTTCGGCGCGACCGCGTCGAGGCCCTGAAGCGCAATCCTGACTTCGTGGTGGTTTCCGAAATCGGCCCCGACGAGCCCCGCCGGGGCAAGCTTCTCCTCGCCCTGGCAATCGTCGCCGGCGTGGTGGCCTTGGCGGCTCTGGACCTTCTGCCCATCCTGGGGAGCGCCATCCTCGGCTCGGTTCTGATGGTGCTCACCCGCTGTCTCACTCTTGACGAGGCCTATCAGGCAATCGAGTGGCGGGTCGTCTTCCTCCTCGGCGGGATTCTTCCTCTGGGCATCGCCCTGGAGACCTCCGGAGCGGCGCGGCTCCTGTCGTCTCTGCTCGTGGACACGATCGGCGCCTGGGGTCCGCTGGCGCTGCTCTCGGCCTTCTACCTCCTGACCTCGCTGTTGACCGAGGCGATGTCGAACAACGCCACGGCCGCGCTGCTCGCACCCATCGCCATCAGCGCGGCCTCGTCGCTCGGAGTCGATCCCCGGCCGTTCCTCATGGCCGTCACCTTCGCCGCGTCGGCAAGCTTCATGACCCCCGTGGGATATCAGACGAACACCTTGATCTACGGCCCGGGGCAATACCGGTTCGGGGACTTCCTGCGGATCGGAACGCCTCTCAACCTCTTGTTCTGGTTGATCGCCACACTGCTGATTCCTCATTTTTGGAGCTTCTGAGCCTCCGCGGCGTGGAAGAATGGGGGGCGATGGAGCATGCGGCCTTTCAGGACCCGGCGCTGACGATCCCCCTTGCGGCGGCGGGCATGCTCGCCCAGACGGTCGCCCGCGCGGTCGTTGAAGGACAGTGCCAGGAGATCACGGCAGGGCTCCTGGAGGCCGGCTGGTCGGAGTCCAAGAGGTGACGCAAGCCGTGCTCTCAGACGCCGTCAAGCATTTCCTGGCCGACGCTGTCGTCTCGGTCGAACGCCTTGACGTGCTGCTTTTCCTGTACCGGCACGCCAATCGCTGGTGGGCGGCAGAGAAGCTTGCAGCCGAGCTCGAGATGCCGTCCGATGCCGTGCAGTTACATCTCGAGCACCTCAGCGCCCGCAACCTGCTCGAAGTGCGGATTGCCGAGTCCGTGATCTTCTGCTACAAGCCCGTCAGCCAGGAGCTTTCGACGCTCGTGGAGGCCGTCGCAAGCACGCACTATCACCACCGCGACGCCGTCGCGAGCGTGTTGACGGGGCACCGGCCCGCCGACAGTGCCCGGCTTTTCGCCGAAGCATTTCACTTCCGGAAAGGCAGACGGAATGGCTAGCGTCGTCTATGCGCTCTGCACGCTCACCAGCGGGTTGTGCGCCGCGCTCCTCCTGCGTGCCTATCTCTCCAGCCGCGCGCGGCTGCTCCTCTGGAGCACTCTTTCGTTCGTCGGCCTGGCGTTCAACAACCTGCTGCTCTTCGTCGACCTGATCGTTTTCCCCGCGATCGACCTCTCGCTTTATCGAAGCCTGACGGCCGCCATCGCGGTCATGATCCTGATGTTGGGTCTGATCTGGGATTCCAGGTAGAGGCGCGCATGATCGAATTTTTGAGCGGTATCGCTTCGGCAGGCTCTCTGGGTGTCGGGCTTTTCTTCCTCCGCCTGTGGCGCGAGACGAGCGACCGCTTCTTCGGGTTGTTTGGCTTCGCCTTCTGGGTGCTGGCCCTCAACTGGTTCCTGCTCGTCTGGGCGGAACCGTCAAGCGAGCATCGGCATTACTTTTACGTTCTCCGCCTCGTGGCCTTCCTGTTGATCATCCTCGCCATCGTGGACAAGAACCGCAAGCACTAGGCCGAGGCTGCTCTGCCCGGTCTACTCGTAGCGTAGCGCTGATGACGGATCCACTCTCGCCGCCCGCCAAGCCGGCAGGAAGCAGGCGAGCAGGGTCACGCCCAGGGTGAAGCCCACGATCGCCAGCAGGTCCTCGAGCTCCACCCGGAAGGGGACCGAGCGGATGAAGTAGATCGCCGCCACCTCGGCGTCGAAGCGGATCAGCTCGAAGCGCGTGAGCACCCACGACGTCCCCGCGCCGATCGCCACTCCCAGCAGCGTCCCCAGCGCTCCCAGAAAGCCCGCGTAGAGGAGGAAGATCAGCCGCAGGCTCCCGGGCCGCAGGCCCAGCGCACCAAGGAGGCCGATGTCGCGCATCCGCTCCCGCACCAGGACCACCAGGGTCGACGACACGTTGAAGGTGGAGACCAGGACGATCAGCCCCAGCACCAGAAAGAGCGCGATCTGCTGCAGCTTCAATGCAGTGAACAGCTCGCGGTTGAGCTGGCGCCAGTCGGTGACCACGAAATCCGGCTCGAGCAGCCCGGACGCCGCCTCGGCGATGCGCGGCGCGTCGTTCGGCTCCGAGACCGTGAACTCCAGGAGATCCACCGAGGCCTCCCCGCCCATCAGCTGCTCGACGTGGGCGCGGTCCAGGAGCACCCAGCTCCGGTCGAACTCGGCGAAGCCGGTCGAGAACGTGCCGCTCACCTTGAGGCTCTGGTAGCGGAACCGGGGGCGGCCGTCCTGAAAGCCGAGCGCGACCAGCCGGAGCACGTCTCCCGGCCGGGCCTTGAGCCGCTCCGCCAGATCCTGTCCCAGCACGGCGCCGGGGATGCCGTCCACCATGGCGAGCTGCCGGGCGTCCGCCGCGAGCTGCTCGCCCCCCGCGTCCACCCCGCGCAGGATGACCTCGATCCCCTGCGGAGCCTCGCCGCTCGACAGCGCTCCCTGGCCGTAGGCGACCCGGCCGATCTTCTCGACACCGGGGATCGCCTCCAGTTTCTGCTGCCGGGCGGCGTCGAGGCTCGCCTCGGGCCCCACCGGGTAGGCGATGACCGCGGCGTTTCCTCGCACGAGCTTGCCCTGCAAGTCCTCCCGGTACCCCGTCATCAGGGCCATGGCGATGACCATCGCCGTGACACCCAGTGCTGTGGCCAGGAGCGCCGCCCGAGCCGTGCCATCCAGCAACCGGCTGCGATGGCCGCGGAGGAAGCGCCATGCCACCACCCAGGAGAGCGGGCCTTTGAGGAGACGGGATTCCATGTGGGTAGCCTACAGCACGGCTGAGCTCTAGCATGGCTTTTCCGCGAGACGCGGAGACCTCTCCGTGAGGCGCGGAGACCTCTCCGTGAGGCGCGGAGACCTCTCCATGAGGCGCGGAGACCTCTCCATGAGACGCGGAGCCTCTCCGCGAGGACGCGGAAGCCTCTCCATGAGACGCGGAGGCCTCTCCATGAGACGCGGAAGCCCTCTCCGTGACGCGCGGAGACCTCTCCGTGACGCGGGGAAGCCTCTCCGCAACGCGGGAAAGCCTTTCCGCAACACAGGGAAGCCTCTCCGCAACACAGGGAAGCCTCTCCACAACACAGGGAAGCCTCTCCGCGAGCCACGGAAGCCTCTCCGCTCTTCTACTTTTTACAGACTTGTTCCAGGAACTTGTCGAACACGCCCGCCGCATCGTGGGGTCCCGGCGCGGCCTCGGGATGGTATTGGACGGAGAAAACCGGCTTACCGGAGACGGCGAAGCCCTCGACCGTGCCGTCGTTCAGGTTCAGCTCGGTCACCTCGCAGGAGGCGGGCAGGGAACCGGGCTCCACTGCGAAGCCGTGGTTCTGGCTGGTGATCGCCACCTTGCCGGTGGCCAGGTCGCGCACCGGCTGGTTGCCCCCGTGATGCCCGAACTTGAGCTTGAAGGTGCGCCCGCCCATCGCGAGACCCAGGAGCTGGTGCCCGAGGCAGATCCCGAGCACGGGCCGGGACGCCTCCACCAGCTCCCGGACCGCGTCGATGATCGAGGTCAGCGGCTCTGGGTCCCCCGGACCGTTGGACAGCACGATCCCGTCCACCGGCAGGGCCAGGACCTCGGAGGCCGGGGTCCGCGCCGGCAGCACGGTCAGGCGCGCCCCCCTTCGGTTGAGCGAGCGCAGGATGTTGGTCTTGATGCCGAAGTCGTAGACCGCCAGGTGGCACCGCTCCTCCCCGACCGGCTCCATCTCGTAGATGCTGGCGCAGGTCACCTCGTCCACCAGCGCTCGGCCGGTCATGGTGGGAAAGCCGGCTAGCTCGGCGCGCAGGGCGTCCACGTCCGAGCGCTCGGTGGTGAGGATGCCTCGTAGCGCTCCCCGCTCCCGCAGCCGGCGCACCACGGCCCGGGTGTCGATCCCCTGCAGGGCCGGCACGCCGAAGCGCCGCATGTAGGTGACCAGGCTCTCACCACCCTGGCCGGAAGGTTTGACCGTGAACCGGCGGGCGATGAACCCCTCCACCCAGGGGTGGCCCGACTCGGCGAAGTCCGGCCCCGTGCCGTAGTTGCCGATGTGCGGCTGGGTCATGACCACGATCTGGCCGCGGTAGGAAGGATCGGTCAGGACCTCCTGGTAGCCGGTCATGGACGTGTTGAACACGACCTCGCCGAAGCGCGTTCCGGGGGAGACGGCCTCGCCTTCGAAGACGCTGCCGTCTTCGAGGAGCAGGAGGGCGGTGGAGTTCGAGGGAGTCTTCAAGGGTTTGCCGCTCGGGCGGCCGACAGGGTATCATGCCGTCAAGATTTCCAGAGAGGTAGAAAACAATGCGCCGTACGATCCCGGCCCTCGCGACCGTTCTCGCCCTGCTGCTGCTGGCAACACCGCTGGCTGCCTACACCCTCTACCTCAAGGACGGGCGCACCCTGAACATCAAGGGCAAGCCCCGGATCGTGAACGGCCGTGCCATCGTCACCCTGCCCAATGGCACCCAGGCTTCGATCGAAGCGGCCCAGATCGACGACAAGAAGACCGAGGAGATG
>DASUNJ010000031.1:0-32138 GCA_036277235.1 Thermoanaerobaculia bacterium
CGATCTGCGTCGTGGTCCGGTCCCAACCCACGACCCGCTTCATGTAGTCCGGAATTCCGGCCATACTGCCTCCTTTTCCCCTCTCGGGGTGAACCGTCCGGCGCCTTCTTGGCGCCGGCGGATTGCTGCCTTGGGAACTCGTACTGCGACTACGTTGTGCAAAGACTAGACGAGCAGGATCGGCCATGTCAAGCCTCTTCTTCTTGCGACCTGGAAGATTCTACGGTAGACTCCTGCAAAACGTTGGGAGAGCGCAACCAATGCCAAAGACCCGAGAGGATCAGACACGGCGCCGCAAGCAGATCCTGAACATCCTCAACGGCCATGACCGGATCGAGAGCCTGGACGATCTCCTCGTCCAGCTCGAGGCGCGGGGGTTCGAGGCCAGCAAGTCGAGCGTCAGCCGCGACCTCAAGGATCTGTCCATCATCCGCGTCAATGGCCGCTACCAGATTCCGACCTGGGAGCGGGACGACAAGGCGCTGCACCGGGTAGACGACTTCATCAAGAAGGTCATCCCGTCCGGACCCTACAACACCGTGATCCTCTGCTACCCGGGAATGGCACCGGGGGTGGCCGCGGCCCTGAGGAGCCTGGATTGGGAGGAGATCACCGGCATGGTGGCCGATGTCGACACGCTCGTCGTCTACACGGCCCACACCTACGACCAGAAGCTGCTGCTGGGCAAGCTCAAGCGGATCCTCGACCCCGACATCACCCGGCGCAGGACGTAGGGGCGGCTCTTGTGGCCGCCCTCCGGAAGGGCACCCACAAGGGGCGCCCCTACGGAGAGGATTGCCTACCGCAGCGCCAGCAGGTTCGCAAACAGCCGGTAGGCTCCCGGCACTCCCGCGGGGAGCTGGCGGAAGAAGGCCAGGCCGGTGTAGACGTAGTGGCCCTTGCCGAGCTTCGCGACCAGCAGGCCGCCCCTGGTTTCCGGCTGGTCCGGATCGGTGAAGGCGAGGAGCGGCACGAAGGCCGGGTCCCAGGTGTGGAGGAAGTAGAGGCCGCGCTCCTGGACCCAGCCTTCCCAGTCCTGGGGGCCGATCCGGTTCGGCGTGGTGAAGACGGGGTGCGCCGGGTCGAGCAGGGTCGCCGCCGCGGTTTCATCCGTCACCCGGTCGTGCGGACGGGCGATCTCCACCGTGAAGGGCGCGAACTTGCCTTCCACGAAGGGGTATTGCTGGTACTGGACGATCACCAGGCCGCCGTTGCGGGCGTAGTCGAGCAGGCGTGGGTTGGCGCGGGCCAGCGCCGGGTCGGTCTCGTAGGCCCGGCTCCCCACCACGATCGCGTCGTAGCTGGAAAGATCTCCTTCGAGCAGCTCGTGCGGGCCGAGGAGCGCCAGCGGCAGTCCGACCTGGAGCAGGAACTCCGGCACCCGGTCAGAGGCTCCGCGCACGTAGCCGACCTTCTTCAAGGGCGGCAGCTTCACGTCCGCGGCGTGGATCGCCACTTCGGCGGGCTCGGGTTGCGGGGTGGGCCGGATGTGCGGGTAGTCGACGACCGGCGCGGAGAGGCCGAACCGGCCGCCGTCCTCCAGCACCGCGGCAAGCTGGACGCGGTATTTCCCCTGGGCGAGCCCGGCCGCGGGCTTCAGGCTGACTTCGACCGTCTTCTCTTCTCCGGGCTCCAGGGTGAAGGGCACCGGCGCGACGGGAGCCCAGCCTTGGGCGCCACCTGAAAGACCAGCTTCCAGTCGGCCGCTGACCGCTTCCTTGGCGTGGGAGGTCAGCGCGACCTGGAGCTTGCGGGGCTCCTTGCGGGCCAGCGGCCAGACCAGCAGCTCGTCGTGGACCGCCACTTCCACCTTCGGCACCACGCGGAGCGGACGGCGGATCTCTCCGAACGCCTGGTCGCGGTGCCGGTGCACGACTTCGCGCTCGATCTCGACCGGCACTCCTTCGATGGCGAAGGAGAAGCGGGCGAGGAACGGCGGCGCCTCGAAGGGCTCGCCCTTTTCTTCGGGCTGTGCTTCAGACCAGTCGTAGAGACCACCCTGGAGCGGCTTCCTCAGGAAGTAGGGCGTCGAGATGGCGGAGGGGGCGGCGGCCTGAAGCTCCCACTTGGCGAGCGCTCCGGCCGCCGGGTCCTGGGCCGCGGCACCGCTGCTCCCGACTTCGACGGTGGCTTTGGCGAGCGGGAAGGCGCCGCTGTTCCAGAGGACGGCCTGCACCGGGAAGGTCTCGCCGGGGATCAGCGCCTCGCGCTCGGTCGTGGCATCCATGGCGATGCCGGCTGCCGCGGCCAGCCCGGTTTCCGCAATGTCGATCTTTTCCGCGATCAGGTCCGCGGCCGGACGCTCTTCGGGGCGGTCCAGATAGGCGTGGGCGGCCCGCAGGTGCTTGAGGATTTCGAGGAAGGCGGGCACGGATTCGCCGAGGCGAGCCGGGTTGAGGGAGGTGCGGGTGCGCTCGGCGACGACTTGCGCCGCTTCCAGATGGTCTCCGGCATGGCCGCGGCGCTCGGCGTCCGGAACGGTCGCGGTATTGGCGATGGCCGCAAGTCGGGTGTCGATCCCGGCGAAAAGCTCCTTGGCGTCGGCCGGCGAGCCGGAGACGGGGACGACGCGGGTCTCCTGCGGTCCCAGCTCCTGGAGGCGTCCCATGTCCTGGGAGCGGTGCATGCTGCGGCTGGCCGAGGCGATCTGGTAGAGGGATTTCCCGGCCAGGGGATCGACCCCGGCGACGGGGACCGGGATCACGTTGGCCGCTTGCGCGTCGCGGAAGCCGGAGCGGTAGAGGACCTGCGGCGTCCAGGGCAGGAGCCCTTCCTGGCGGAGCTGCGGCAGGGCATCGGGATCGCCGGCCAGGGGGAACGCTTCGTGCGCGGTCACTCCGGCGGCCTGGTGCTGGCCGTGGTTGGGGTGCGGCTGGCCCTGGAAGATGGAGACCACCACCTGCGGCCGGAAGCGGCGGATGACCCGCACGGCGTCTTCCAGGAGGACGTCTTTGGGCCAGAGGCGGAGGGTCTCTTCGAGCGAGCGGGTGTAGCCGAAGTCGTAGGCGCGGGTGAAGAACTGCCGGCCGCCGTCCACGCCGCGGGCGGCCAGGAGCTCGCGGGTGCGGATCAGCCCCAGGCCGACCCCCAGCTCGGGGCCGATCAGGTTCTGCCCTCCTTCGCCGCGGCTGAGCGAGAGGTAGGCGGATTCGCCCCCCATCCCGCGCGCCACCAGCGTGAGCAGCGCCGTGTCCTCGTCGTCCGGATGGGCCGCGACGACCAGCAGCCGCTTGTGGGTCGAGAGCCGGGCGAGCGCGCGGTCGACCGCGGCCACGCCCCCGGTGGAGGGGGGCTCCAGGGGCGAGAGCGCCTGCGGCTGAACGCGGGCCGGGGAGAGTCCGGCGACTAGGAGGAAGAGGAGGAGGAAGGCACTGCGCGGTTTCGAGGTCATGACGGCGGGGGAGTCTAGCATTTGATCCCATCCCCTCTCTCCCCAACCCTCTCCCCCGCCTGCGCGGGGAAGAGGGAGCCTGTCAGGGCGGTGAAATACATCTCTATGCTGTGACATCATATATAGGCAAGCCGTACTCCAGAGGAGGAACCATGCTCCGAGCCGTCCGCCTGATCCTGCCGGCCTTCTGTCTCCTGGCGCTGCCCGTCCAGGCGGCGGTCTTCACCGTGACCAAGACCGCCGACACCCTGGACGGCGCCTGCGACCGCGACTGCTCGCTGCGGGAGGCGGTTTCGGCCGCCAACGCCGACGAGCCCGGGGACGAAGCCGACGTCGTCGTGGTGCCGGCCGGGATCTATGAGCTCGACCGGCTCGGGGCCGGAGAGGATGCGAACGCCACCGGCGACCTGGACCTCCACGACGAGATCATCCTGGTGGGAGCCGGAGCGGGCAGCACGATCCTGAGCGGCTGGGGGTTCGACCGGGTGCTGGACGTGCGCGCCCGGACGGAGATCTTCGGGGTGACGATCCGCGCCGGCCGGGTGGAGGGCGACGGCGGCGGCCTGCTCGTGCGGCCGGGCTCCCATCTCGACGTGGTCTTCCTCCGCCGCAGCGTGGTCTCCGGCAACCTGGCGGAGAACAGCGGTATTGGGGGCGGTACTGGTGGCGGCATCGCGGTCCAGGGCTACCTGGAGGTCAGCGAGAGCGCGATCCTCGAGAACCATGCCGAGGGGGAGGGCGGCGGGATCTCGGCCGGAGAGGACGGATTCTTCTCCCTTACCAATGCCACCGTCGCCCAGAACCGGGCGGCCGGCTCCGGGGGCGGCCTGGCCTTCTCGCCGGGCAACGCGGCGATCTCGAGCTCGACGATCGTCTTCAACGAGGCCCAGGTGTCCGGCGGCGGCATCTTCGCGAGGCCGGCGCCGTTGCCGGGATTCAATCCCGGATTCCTCGGCTCGATCGTCGTCAACAACTCGGCCCCCCAGAGTCCCGACTGCAAGGGTGCCAGCTCTTCCGGCTACAACGTGATCGGATTTCAAGGAGACTGCAACCTGGAGCCCACCGACGCGACCGGCCTCTCGGAATTCCCGATCCCGCCGCCCGTCGTGTCCGGACTGCCGCACCCCGGGCTCGGTCCCACGCCGGTCTACACCCTGCTCGAACGCAGCGTGGCCCTCGACATGGTGCCCGCCCAGTTCTGCGAGCCCGCCGACCAGACGGGCCAGGCGCGGACGGGCCCCTGCGACGCTGGCGCCTGGGAGCAGGTCGGCGATCCCGTGTGCATCCCCGGCGGGTCCGGCCTCTGCCTGCAGAACGGCCGGTTCCGGGTGAACGCCGTCTGGGGCCTCGACGACCTGTTCCCCCGCGAGCCCGCCCAGGCCGTGCCGCTCACCGACGACACCGGCAACTACTGGTTCTTCCACCCGCAGAACCTGGAGCTGATGGTCAAGGTCCTGGACGGCTGCGCGGTCAACCAGCGCTGGTGGGTCTTCTCGAGCGGCCTCACCGACGTGGCCGTCGCTCTCCGGGTCGAGGACCTGGAGACCGGCAGGACCTGGGACACCATCCACCCGAAGGGCAGCACCTACCTGCCGCGGCTCGACACCGACGCCTTCCCCTGCGCGCTCGCGGCCCGGAGCACCGCCGAGGAAGCCGAGCCGGAGGACTCCCCGGCCGTCCCGGCTCTCCCCGCCGCGGTGCTCCGGGTCACCAAGACGGCGGACACCGACGACGGGAGCTGCGACCACGACTGCTCCCTGCGCGAGGCCGTGCTCAGGGCAAGGCAGTGGGGCGAGGGGGTGATCGTCCTGGGACCGGGCGTCTACACGCTCGGCATCCCGGGAGGTGGGGAGGACGAGGGGCACACCGGCGACCTCGACCCGGCCGGGTACCTCGTGATCCTGGGCGCCGGAGCGGACCGGACGGTCATCGACGGCGGCGGGCTCGACCGGGTCATCGACGCGCAGGGCATTCTCGAGCTGCACGGGGTCACGGTGCGCGGCGGGTGGTCCCGTGCCGAGGGCGGCGGGATCCGGTCCGTCTCGGACCTCGCGCTGGTCCGCTCCACGGTCCAATCCAACCGTGCGGACCATGAGAGCGGAGGCATCGCCGCCTTCGGCTCGCTCATCGCCCGCGACAGCACGATCTCCGGCAACGTCGCCGGTACCTCCGGCGGCGGCCTTTCGGCCGATCTGGCGAACCTGGAGAACGTCACCCTTTCCGGCAACCAGGCCGGCGACAAGGCCGGCGGCGCCATCCTCGAGCACACCGAGATCCTTCTCAGGAACGTGACCATCACCGGCAATACCGCCCGGTTCGGGGGAGGCCTGGTGGTCGAGACCGTCTGCCAGATCCTCTGCGTGAACGTGTTCGAGATGCAGAGGACGGTGATCGCCGGCAACACCGCTGCCATTGAGAACGGCTCCACCGCCGATTGCTTGAGCCTGCCAGGGCACCTCGGAGCCCACAACCTGTTCGGGATCGGCACCGGGTGCAGCCCCTCGCCCGGCGACCTGTCCGGCACGCCCGCCCAGCCGCTCGACCCGCGGCTCACCCCGCTCGGCAATCATGGCGGCCCCACGTTCACCCACGCCCTGCTCCCGGACAGCCCGGCGATCGATCTCGCCCCGGCCGCCTCGTGCCCGCAAGCAGACCAGCGCGGACGGCTCCGGCCCGCGGACGGCGACCGGAACGGCTCGGCCCTCTGCGACGCGGGAGCGGTCGAGCGCCTCCCCGCCTGCCAGCCGGACGAGGAGACCCTCTGCCTTGGCGCGGGCGACCGCTTCCGCGTAACCGCCCGCTGGACGGCCCAGGGCACCAATGGTCCCGGCAAGGCCGTGCCCCTGGCCGCGTTCAACGGCTCCTTCTGGTTCTTCGACGCGGCCAACCTGGAGATCACCGTGAAGGTGCTGGACGGCTGCGGCGTCAACGACCGCTTCTGGGTCTTCCTGAGCGGCCTGACCGACGTCGGGGTCGAGGTCACGGTGGAGGACACCGCCACCAGCAACACCTGGACCCACGGCCATGCGGCGGGAACGCCGCTTCAGCCCCGGTTGGACACGAACGCGCTGAACTGCGTACACCTCTGACGCCGTATCCAAGAGGAGGAGCCATGCTCCGAGCCGTCCGCCTGATCCTGCCTTCCTTCTGGCTCCTGGCGCTGCCGGTCCAGGCCGCGGTCTTCACCGTGACCAAGACCGCCGACAGCTTCGACGGCGTCTGCGACCGCGACTGCTCGCTGCGCGAGGCGGTCTCGGCTGCCAACCTTGGCGTACCCACGGACGACACCGACGTGGTCGTCATTCCGGCCGGGGTCTACCAGCTCACCCGGCTCGGGGCCGGGGAGGATTTCAACAGCTCCGGCGACCTGGACGTCAACCGCCGGATGATCCTGGTGGGAGCGGTGACATTCTCCAGGTCGGCGTTGTTGGCCGCGATGCCGCCGCCGGAGGTGCCGGCGAAGTTGCCCGAAACCGTGCTGTCGCGGACCGCGAGCGACAAGGCGGCGATGCCCCCGCCCTCGTGGTCCGAACGGTTGGATTCGACTCTCCTCCCCTCCCGCGATCCCCAGGGTATGGACGTCCGGGTCTTCGTGAGCGGCCTGACCGACATCGGAGTCCAGGTCTTCGTGGAGGACACGCGGACCGGCAATACCTACCAGCTCAGCCGCGTGGGAGGAACGCCTCTGCAGCCCGTCCTGGACACGGAGGCGCTGCCGTGCCTGAACCCATGACAGGAGGATCTGCCATGATCCGCACCGTTCGCCTCGGCCTTCTGGGTCTCTGCTTCCTGGCCCTGCCCGTCCAGGGCGCGACCTTCTTCGTGACCAAGACCGCGGACACGCTCGACGGGGCCTGCGACCGCGACTGCTCCCTCCGGGAGGCGATTGCGGCCGCCGACGCGGAGCCGGAGCCCCCGGGGGACGCCGACGTGGTCGTGGTGCCGGCCGGCATCTACGTGCTCACCCGGACCGGGGCCGGGGAGGAGGAGAACGTCACCGGCGATCTGGACGTGTACGGCGGCACGATCCTGGTGGGCGCGGGCGCGGGGAGCACCGTGATCGACGGCGCCGGCTCGGACCGGGTGCTCGACCTGCGCGGTGCGGCCGAGATCGACGGCGTCACGATCCGCAACGGCCGGGCGGACGGAGACGGCGGCGGCGTGCTCGTGCGGCCGGGCGTCGTGCCGCGGTCCGTGCTCGTGCAGCGCAGCGTGGTCTCCGGCAACCGGGCGCAGGGCGACGGCGGCGGGATCGCGGCTCCGGAGCTGGGTGACGTGGAGATCCGCGAGAGCGCGATCCTGGAGAATCAGGCCGGGGGCGACGGCGGCGGGATCTCCGGCATCGGCTTCCGGCTCGAGAACGTCACGGTGTCCGACAACCGGGCGGAGGGCTCCGGCGGCGGCCTGGCCTACGAGGTCGGCCACGGCGAGACCATTTCGAGCTCGACGATCGTGTTCAACCAGGCCGGCGTGTCCGGCGGCGGCATCCGGGCGCACCGGCCGCTCCCCCCCGCGGCGTTCCCGCCGCAGGTCCAGGGCTCGATCGTCTCCGAGAACTTCGCTCCCTTCGACCGCGACTGCTCGACGACCAATCCGATCTCCCTCGGGTACAACGTGTTCGGCGCGCAGGAGGGCTGCTTTCCGCTGCCCACGGACAGGAGCGGGACGGACGCGCATCCGCTCGCGGCCGTGTTCCGGGTCCAGGACACCCGGCTCGGCCCCACGCCGGTCCACGCGCTGCTCCTGGACAGCCCGGCCTCGAACCTGGTGCCGTCTCAGCACTGCGCGGACGCCGACCAGCTCGGCCAGGAGCGCTTCGAGATCGCCTGCGACGCCGGCGCCCTGGAGCAGTCGCTGTTCCCGGATTGCCTCCCCGGCGGCTCGGTCCTCTGCCTGGGGGGGCTGCGCGTGACCGCCACGCTCGACGAGCGCTTCCCCTCGCGCGGCGCCCAGGCCGTGCCGCTCACCGGCGACACCGGCATGTTCTGGTTCTTCGCCCCGGACAACCTGGAGATCATGGTCAAGGTCCTGAACGGCTGCGCTCTCAACGGGCACCTGTGGGTGTTCGCGAGCGGCATGACCGACGTCGGCATCCACCTGCAGGCCGTGGACCCGAAGACCGGCAGGACCCGGACCTACGACCACGCGGCGGGCACGACCTTCCCGCCGCGGCTCGACACGGACGCCTTCCCCTGTCCGGATCCCCCCGGGCTCGGCGTCGGCGACAATTCGTTTTTCAAGCTCCGGTCGGGGGAGGTTTTCCGGGTCACCAGGAGCTCGGACGGGCACGACGACGGCTCCTGCGACCACGACTGCTCGCTCCGCGAGGCCATGACCGCGGCCAACGCGCGGCCGACGACGAGCGCGATCGTGCTCGGCCCGGGCTTCTTCGCCCTCAACATCCCGGGCGGCAACGAGGACCTCGGGCAGATCGGCGATCTCGACGTGACCAGGCCCCTGGTGATCCTGGGCGCCGGGGCGGACAGGACGACCATCGACGGCGGCGGACTCGACCGGGTCCTGGACGTGCGCTCCGGAGGCTCGCTCGAGCTCTACGACGTTACCGTGAGCGGCGGGCGGGCCATCACAGACACCTCCGGCCCGGGCTCGGGTGGCGGGATCCGGAGCTCCTCGTCCCTCCTGCTGGTGCGCTCCGCGGTGCGGTCCAACCGCGCGGACTTCGGTGGGGGCATCGCCTCCGGCGGGGTGCTCGCGGTCCGCGACAGCACGGTATCCGGCAACGTCGCCGACGCCTCCGGCGGCGGCATCCTGGCCGAGATGGCCGACCTGGAGAACGTCACCCTCTCCGGCAACCAGGCCGGGACCATCGGTGGCGGCCTCCTCTGGAACGACGCGGCCACGCTCCGGAACGTGACCATCGCCGGCAACACCGCCCTGGCGGGGGGAGGCATCGCCACACCCCACTGCCAGCTCCTCTGCGAGCCGATCCCGTTCGAGATGCAGCGGACATTGATCGCCGGCAACGTCGGTCTTGCCGCGGGAGCCGGCCCCTTCGCCGACTGCGACGTGCCGGCGCACACAGGCGATCTCAACGTGTTCGGGGTCGGGAACGGCTGCAGCGGCGGGCCGAACGACCGGTGGGGCACTCCCGCCCAGCCGCTCGACGCACGGCTCACCCCGCTCGGCGACCACGGCGGCCCCACGCCGACCCATGCCCTGCTGCCGGACAGCCCGGCGATCGACCTCGCGCCGGCCGCCTCGTGCCCGCAGGGCGACCAGCGCGGACGGCCCCGTCCCGCGGACGGCGATGGGGACGGCGCGGCCCGCTGTGACGCTGGCGCGGTCGAGCGCCAACCCGGCTGCCAGCCGAATGCCGAGACGCTCTGCCTGGGCGAGGAGGACCGCTTCCGCATCACCGCCCGCTGGACGGTGGGATCGGGCTCCGGTCCGGCCCGGGTGCTGCCCCTCGCCGCGCACACGGGCTCGTTCTGGTTCTTCCATCCCGCCAACCTCGAGCTGACGGTCAAGGTCCTGGACGGCTGCGGGCTCAACGACCGGTTCTGGGTCTTCCTGAGCGGCCTGACCGACGTCGGAGTCGAGGTCACGGTGGAGGACACCGCCACCGGCAACACCTGGACCCACGACCATGCGGCGGGAACGCCGCTTCAGCCCCGGTTGGACACGAACGCGCTGAACTGCGTAAACCTCTGACAGAACCGGACGCTGCAGCGGTCGTCAACAAAAAGGAGAAGCAAAGTCATGCCGTCGTATCGAATTGCGTTCCTCATGGCCGTGCTCCTGCTCGCGGCGGCCGCTCCCCCGGCGCAAGCCGGGGTGTTCATCCCCACCAAGCTGACCGACGGCGCGGACGGTGCCTGCGACAGCGACTGCTCGCTGCGCGACGCGATCCTCGCCGCCAATGCCGCGGCCGGGCCGGATTTCGTCGTCCTCGGCGCCGGCACCTATTCCCTGAGCCTGGCCGGAGCCGGCGAGGATCTCGGCGCCACCGGTGACCTCGACGTCAGCGACGATCTGGCGATCGTCGGCCGGGACGCGGCCGGCACCGTGATCGACGCCAACCAGATCGACCGCGCGTTCGACGTCCTGGCCGGCGCCAGGCTCGAGCTGGTGAGCCTGACCGTGGCGGACGGCCTCGTCTCCAGCGGTATCGCCGGCAATGGCGGCGGGATCCGCGTGACGGGCGAGCTCGACCTGACTCGCGCAGTCGTGCGCGCCAGCCAGGCCGGCCAGGGCGGCGGCATCGCCGCCCTGGGCGAGGCCGCCGTGCTGAACGTCGACCAGAGCTCCATCCTGCAGAACCGCTCCACCGGCCAGGGCGGCGGCATCTATCTCGAGGGTACGATCCACATGGTCAACTCGACCGTGTGGGGCAACGTCGCGGAGCTGACCGGCGGCGGCGGCCTCTATGCCGAGGAAGATGCCGCCGGGACGGTCTCCAACTCCACCTTCTACCAGAACCAGGCCGCCTCGGGCCGGGGCGGCGGCGTCCACGTGGCGAGCGAGCCGTTCATCTCGGTCGATCATCCGGTGTTCGAGAACACGATCATCGCCGGCAGCAGCTCCAGCACCGCGACGGAGAAGGACTGCTTCGGCGCGGCCCTCTCGGCCGGCCACAACCTTCTCGGCGAAGGCAGCGGCTGTCTGGACTTCGGCCCCCATCCCGGCGACCTGGAGGGCACCCTGGCCGCGCCTCTCGATCCGAAGCTGCTCCCCTTCGAGGACACCGGAGGCCCGACTCCGGTCCTCCGTCCCGCGTCGGGCAGCCCTGCCATCAACCATGGCGCGGATTGCGAGCCGGTCGATCAGCGGGGAGCGGCGCGCTCGGCCGCGGCCTGCGAGATCGGCGCCGTGGAGGTCACCGGCCAGTGCATCAGCGGCGGCCCGATCCTCTGCCTGAACAAGAGCCGCTTCCAGGTCCAGGTGACCTGGATGACGACGGTCGGCACCGGCAGCGGCCCCGGCCAGGCGATCCAGCTCACGGACGAGAGCGGCTTCTTCACCTTCTTCGACCCATCCAACGTCGAGATGACCGTCAAGGTCCTGAACGGCTGCGGCCTCGGCGGCCACTACTGGGTCTTCCTGGGCGGCCTGACCGACGTCGGGGTCAAGGTGACCGTGACCGATACCAAGACCGGGGCGGTGAAGACCTACACCAACCCGCTGTTCAAGAGGTTCGAGCCGGTGTTCGACACCAGCGCGTTTGCGACCTGCCCTTAAGAAAAAGGACGTAAAGGACTTAAAGGACCAAAAGGACCAGGGAACCCAAGGGACGCTTCGTCCTTAGGTCCTTTACGTCCTTTTGGTCCTTGTCTTCTGCGATATCCTCAGCCTGCCATGGCTACCGCCGCGCCCCCCATCTCCAGCTCCACCCTCGACGCCTTCCGCCGCCTCGGCTATCTCTATGCCGACCTCGATCCGCTCAACCGGCTGACGCCGGAGCCGGAGGCGCTGCTCGGCGAGGCCGATCCGGCCACGGCCGAGCAGGCCCGCGGCTGGTACTGCGGCCCGATCGGCGTGGAGTTCATGCACATCGAGGACCCCGAGCGCCGGCGCTGGGTGCAAGAGCGGATGGAGCGCGAGCCGGAACCGGCGCGGTTCGACCGCTCGCACGTCCTCGACCTCCTCATCCGGGCGGATACGTTCGAGCAGATGATCCAGGCCCGCTACCTGGGCACCAAGCGCTTCTCGATCGAGGGGGTCGAGAGCCTGCTCCCGCTCCTGGACGAGATGCTGGAGTCCGCGTGCGAGCGCGCGGCGCGGCAGGTCGTGCTCGCCATGAGCCACCGCGGCCGGCTCAACGTCATGGTCCACACCGTGGGCGTGAAGACTGCCGAGATCTTCGCCGGCTTCGAGGACGTGGACCCGCGCAGCATCCTGGGCGGCGGCGACGTCAAGTACCACATGGTCGCAACCGGCGACTTCTCCGGACGCTGCGGCCACACGGTCGGCGTACACCTGGTGTCGAACCCCAGCCATCTGGAGGCGGTCGATCCCGTGGCGGTCGGGCGGGTGCGGGCCAAGCAGACCCGGCTGGGAGACCCTCAGGGCGAGAAAAGCCGAGAGCGGGTCTTCCCCATCATCCTCCACGGCGACGCCGCCTTCGCCGGCCAGGGCATCCTCGCCGAGACCCTGAACTTCGCGGGCCTGCCGGGTTATGACGTGGGCGGCACGATCCACGTCGTGGTGAACAACCTGATCGGCTTCACCACCGAGCCGAAGAGCCTGCACTCCTCGCGCTTCGCCACCGCCGTGGCCCGCCGGCTGCCCGTCCCCATCTTCCACGTCAACGGCGAGGAGCCGGACGCGGTCGCCCGGGTCGCCCGGCTGGCCGTCGAGTTCCGCTACACCTTCCAGACCGACGTGATCGTCGACCTGATCGGCTACCGCCGGCACGGCCACAGCGAGGTGGACGACCCGACCATTACGCAGCCGCTCCTCTACAAGAAGATCGCGGCCCATCCGCCGATCTGGAAGATCTACGCCAAGGCGACCGGTGTCTCCGAGGAGGAGGCCGCGCGCCGGGTGGCCGCCGTCCGCCAGGAGCTGGAGGAGGCCCACCAGGAGGCGTCGCGGATCGAGAAGAAGCCGACGCTGCGCACCCTGCCCCCCTATTGGGATCCCTTCCCGGGCGGACGGTACAAGGCCGAGTACGAGGTGAGCACCGGAGTGCCAGTAGAGGAGATTGCCGAGCTGACCCGGCCGCTCACCACTTGGCCCGAGGGTTTCCACGTCCACGAGAAGATCAAGAAGCTCCTGGAGCAGCGGGCGGAGATGGGCCAGGGCAAACGGCCCGTCGACTACGGCATGGCCGAGGCCCTCGCCTTCGCCTCGCTGGTCAAGCAGGGCATCCCGGTCCGGCTGACCGGGCAGGACACCCGCCGCGGCACTTTCAACCAGCGCCACGCGGTGCTGATCGACGTGGAGAACAACCAGGAGCACGTGCCTCTGGCGCACGTGGCGCCCGAGAAGACGTGGATCGACATCTACGATTCCTTCCTCTCCGAGGCCGCGGTGCTGGGCTTCGAGTACGGCTTCAGCCGCGATTATCCGGAGGCGCTGGTGCTCTGGGAGGCGCAGTTCGGCGACTTCGCCAACGGCGCGCAGATCATCATCGACCAGTTCGTCACCGCGGGCGAGGACAAGTGGGGGCTGCTCTCGGGCGTGGTCATGCTCCTCCCCCACGGCTACGAGGGGCAGGGGCCGGAGCATTCCAGCGCCCGGATGGAGCGCTATCTGCAGCTCTGCGGCGAGGACAACATCCAGGTCTGCCAGCCGTCGAACGCGGCGCAGTACTTCCACCTGCTGCGGCGGCAGGCGGTGCGGCACTGGCGCAAGCCCCTGGTGGTGATGACGCCCAAGAGCATGCTGCGCCACAAGGACTCGGCTTCGGCCGTGGCCGACCTCGCCCGCGACCGCTTCCTGAACGTGGTGCCCGACCCGCAGGTCCAGGATGCCCGGCGGCTCATCCTGTGTACGGGCAAGATCGGGCACGAGCTCCGGCGCGAGCGCGACAAGAGGAAGGACACGGGCACGGCCGTGGCCTTCCTCGACCAGCTCTACCCGTTCCCCGAGGCGGAGCTCGGCGCGGTGCTGGAGGGGTATCCCAACCTCCGCGACATCCTCTGGGTGCAGGAGGAGCCGGCCAACATGGGCGCGCTCTTCTTCGTCCAGCCGCGCATCGAGCGCCTGGCGGGCCGGGCGATCCGGACCCTCAAGCGCTCGGCCAGCGGCAGCCCGGCGACCGGTTCAGCCAAGGCCCACGCGGTGGAGCAGCAGACGCTGCTCACCCTCGCCTTTATTTGAAACCCCGAGCTTTCACCCCCCGTAGGATTCTGCGGGAGGTGAATGAAAATGTTCGAGCTCATGGCGGCGCTGTTCGTGATCCTCGTAGCGGTCGGGGTGATCGTCCTGGTGGCGACCCTGATCGGCTTCCTGTTCAAGCTCCTGGTCCTGCCCCTGGCGCTGATCGGTGGCTTCGTGGAATTCGTGGTCACGTCGATCCTGGTCCTGGTGGGGATCGTGCTGGCGGTGGTGCTCGGGCCGATCCTGCTGGCGATCGCGGCGGTCTTCCTGGTGCCGCTGCTGCTCCTCGGCGGGATGGTCTGGGCCGTCGCGGCGATCGTCTGATCCCGTTGTTTCAGGCCGGCACGCCCGGAAGCTCGTTGACGAACCCCTTGCCGAACGCCTTGGAGGGCGTCCAGGCGCCGGGCTGTACCCGGCCCTGCGACGCCCGCACCGCGGCTTCGACGGCGGAGATCGCGGTGAGCTGATAGGCCTCGGGGGTCACGAGCGTGCGGGTCACCACCTGGCCGGCGGCGTTTCGGACTTCTCCCCAGAGCTCGACCTTGGCCGTCCGCCGGATCTCCTCGGACGGGCCGGTGACCCGCTTCTCCACCTGTCTCTGGAGGAAGCGCTTGAGCGGCTTCCAGCCGAGCAGCGGCAGGAATGGGCCCATCCGGCGCATCCGCTTGATCTGCTTCGGCGGCGTCCCGGTGTAGACGCGGATGTTGGGGATGCCGGTGGACCACCAGGCGGTCGAGACGTCGCCCCAGGGGATGGTCATGGCCCAGCGCGGCCCGCCGGGGAAGTCGATCTTGCGGGCGTCGAAGGCGATGGGGACGGGCATGATCTTGCCATCCTTGCGGATCGCTCCGGCATGGGGGAAGCTCTCGATCATGGTCTTCATCGTCCCCCGGCTGATCGCGCCTTTGGTGGAGGCGAAGGCCAGGATGAGCTCGGTCGCATCGGGAAGCTCGGCCGCCAACTGGGCGGCCAGGCAGTCGCTGGGGACCACGTCGAACCCCACCCCTGGAAGGAGAGCGACTCCCGCCTGTTTCGCCTTCTCGCCGAGGGCGAGCACCTTCTCGAAGACCGCGATCTCGCCGGTGATGTCCAGGTAGTGGGCCTTCGCCGACAAACAGGCCTCCACCATGGGCCGGCTGGTACGGACGAACGGCCCGGCGCAGTGGAGCACGGCCGAGATCCCTTCGAGCTGCGGGGCTTCGAGCCCAAAGACGCGGTGCGGGAGGCCGAGCTCCGAGGCGAGGGCTCCGACCGCCTCCGCGTTCCGTCCGGCGAGGATCGGCTTCAGGCCTCTGCCCGCCGCTTCGCGGGCAGCCAGCTCGCCGGTGTAACCGTTGGCGCCATAGATCATCCACATAATGCCTCCCTTGCCGCCAGTACCCGCGCCCGCGCCTCTTCGGGAGTCGCGGCGAGCGCGGTCAGATGTCCCATCTTACGGCCCGGACGCGCCACGGCCTTGCCGTAGAGGTGCAGCTTCACCTCGGGAAAGCGGCAGGCCGCGGCCCAGTCCGGCTCGCCGCCGCTCCAGAGGTCGCCCAGGAGGTTGGCCATGGCCGCCGGCCGGAGCAGCTCGGTGGAGCCTAGGGGCAGGCCGCAGATCGCCCGGAGCTGCTGCTCGAACTGGCTCGTAACGCAGGCGTCGAAAGTCAGATGGCCCGAGTTGTGGGGGCGCGGCGCCAGCTCGTTGACCAGCAGCCGGCCGTCCCGGGTGAGGAACATCTCCACGCAGAGCACGCCGACGACCCCCAGCCCCTCCAGGATCCCGCGGGCGATCTCGACCGCCTCCCTCTCCACTTCGGGCGGAACCGGAGCCGGCGCGACGGTGACGTCCAGGATGTGGTTGCGGTGGTCGTTGGCCAGCACGCCGAAGTGGGCGAACGAGCCGTCCGTCCCCCGGGCCGCGACGACCGAGACCTCGCGCTCGAAATCCACGAAGGCCTCCAGGATCGCCTCCCCGGTCTTCAGGGAATCCCAGGCGGAGCCGGCTTCTCCCATCCCGCCGATCTTCACCTGTCCCTTGCCGTCGTACCCCCAGTCCGCCGTCTTGAGCACCGCCGGGCAGCCGATCTCCTCCAGGGCACGGTGCAGCTCCTCGGCCGAGCGCACCGCGGCAAAGGGAGCGACCGGGAACCCGGAGCCCGCCAGGAACCGCTTCTCCCGCAGGCGGTTCTGGGTCGTGTGCAGCACCGATCCCGCGGGCCGGACCTCCGCGTGCTCGGCGGCAGCCTCGGCGGTCACGGCCGGCACGTTCTCGAATTCGAAGGTGACCACGGAAACTCCGCGCGCGAACTCGCGTACCTTGTCGAGGTCGTCATAAGCAGCGGTGACCTCCAGGTCGGCCACCTGGCCCGTGGGGGTGTCGTACTCGGGGGAGAAGGTATGGACGCGGTAGCCCATCCGGCGCGCGGCGATGGCGAACATCCGGCCGAGCTGGCCGCTGCCCAGGACGCCGACGGTGGCGCCGGGCAGGATCATGGCAAGGTTTCGTCCCGGACCCGGCGCGTCTGCTCCTCGACGAACTCCCGGAGCTTCTCGCGCAGCTCGGGGCGGGTGCGGGCCAGGAAGCGGATCGCCAGCAACGCTGCATTGGCCGCTCCGGACTTGCCGATGGCGAGGGTCCCGACGGGCACGCCGGACGGCATCTGGACGATGGACAGCAGCGAGTCGAGGCCGTTCAGGGCGTGGCTCTGGACGGGAACCCCGAGCACCGGGAGCAGCGTCTGGGAGGCGACCATGCCGGGCAGGTGGGCGGCGCCGCCGGCCCCGGCGATGATGACCTCGACCCCGCGCTCCTCGGCGCCGCGGGCGAATTCGCCCATCCAGTCCGGGGTGCGGTGGGCCGAAACCACGAGGCACTCGTGGGGGACACCGAAGCGGGCGAGCATCTCGTCCGCATGGCGCATCGTCTCCCAATCGGACTTGCTCCCCATGATGACGCTCACCAGGGGCAGGGGGTCGGAAGTCATGTTCGTTTCGGGGGGTATGGACGAGCGGGTCCCGGGGTATACTTCCCAGGATCAAGCATTGGGGCGGAGCTTAACACAGGGCGCGAAGCGCTCATCCGGCATGTCGAAGCCGCGGGTCTGTCGCAGAAAAGTCGCAAGCGATCCTGTCAATGCTCCTGCCCGCTCACATAAGATTTCGTTCCGAAACTGACGCACTTTCTAAGGAGGACTTTTTATGGTGCGTGTCTCTTCCGCCTCATGCGCACAGCGCAATTGGGCGTGCGTCCTGGCATTCCTCGCCCTGTTTACCGGGCTGGCGCCATGGGCCGTCGCCCAGACAGATGTAACCACCAGCCGCATCTCGGGCACGGTGGAAGACGGCGACGGCTCCCCGCTCCCGGGTGTGACCGTGATGGCCACCAACGTCGAGACCAACCTGCAGGTGGTCAGCGTCACGGATGAGCGCGGCTTCTACCGCCTGCTCAACCTGCCGACCGGGACCTACAACATCGAGGCCACCCTGGACGGCTTCGCCACCGCGACGGCGGAGAACGTCCGCCTGCTGCTCGGCTCGACCCCGACCATCAACTTCAACCTGCAGAGCTCGGCGGTGTCGGAGACCATCACGGTGACGGCCGAGGTGCCGGTGGTCGAGGTGACCAACACGGCAACCGGCACGACGATCCAGCAGGAGCAGATCGAAGCGCTGCCGATCTCCGGCCGCGACTTCAAGGGCCTCGTGCTGCTGACCCCGCAGACCCGCCTCGACTCCGAGCGCGGCAACCTGTCGATCTCGGGCCAGCGCGGCATCAACACCAACGTGACCATCGACGGCGTGGACTACAACAACGCCTTCTTCGGCGGCACGGTGGGAGGCGCCGAGGGCCGCTCCCCGCTCTCGATCTCCCAGGAGTCGATCAAGGAGTTCACCGTCATCACCAACGGCGCCTCGGCCGAGTTCGGCCGGTCGGGCGGCGGCTTCGTGAACGTCATCACCAAGAACGGCACCAACAACCTGCACGGCTCGGTCTTCTACTACAACCAGCCGCAGAGGCTGATCTCCGACTTCGCCAACGGCGTGGAGCCGGGCGACCAGGAGAAGGAGCAGTACGGCGGCTCCCTGGGCGGCGCGATCGTCAAGGACAAGCTGTTCTACTTCGTCTCCTATGACAACCAGGACCAGTCGCTGACGGTGCCGATCGCCGCGGCGGTGCTCGATCCCGACATCTTCGCCAGGTATCCCATCCTCGCCTCGCCCTCGCAGTACGTCCAGACGCGGGACGGCGAGGTGATGTTCGGCCGCCTCGACTTCCAGGCCAACGACGCGCACCGCTTCCTGGTGCGCGGCAACTTCACCGAGTACGAGGGCATCAACGGCACCTCGGACGCGCAGACCCGCACCGAGAGCTACAACGGCATCGAGGGGCTCAGCACCGATTCCTACGTCGCCTCCTGGAACGGCACGTTCGGATCGAACCTCCTGAACGACGTCAACCTGAACTACATCACCGAGGACACGCCGCGGCAGGACAAGGGGCTCGGCCTTCCCGAGATCCAGCTCGGCGCCTTCCGCTACGGCGAGGTCGCCTTCCTGCCCATCAACCCGACGACCACCGAGCGCAAGGCGTTCGCCGACACCCTGACCTACCTGGCCGGCGATCACGTCCTAAAGGGCGGCTTCGAGTACAACGATACCTCGATCGACCAGGTCTTCCGCGGCAACTGGCGCGGCGTCTTCCTGTTCACCAACGAGGCCGACCTCCTGGCCGGCCGGTGGAACCAGTACCGGCAGTTCGGCGGTCTGGGCGGCCTGACCTCGGAAGAGGCCGGCCGCGCGAGCTTCGGCCAGAAGGAGCAGGCCCTGTTCTTTCAGGACCAGTGGTTCGTCCGTCCGAACCTCACCCTGCAGGCCGGCGTGCGCTTCGAGTCGCTGGACAACCCGGACGAGCCGATCCTGAACCGCAACGACCGCAACGCCAACGGCTCCTTCAACCAGACCGGCGAAGTCCCGGACATGGACCTCACCGACCAGATCTCGCCCCGCCTGGGCCTCTCCTGGGCGCCGGACGAGAAGACCGCGGTGCGCTTCTCCGTCGGCCGTTTCTGGAGCCGCACCCCGGCCATTCTCCTGGCCCAGCTCTACACCTCGAACGGCCTGCGCGGCACGCAGTACATCGTCTCGACAACCCGTGACGCCGCCGGCAACGTGCTCCAGCCGACCGATCCTCTCGCTCCGGGTTGGGGCGCCAACTGGAACCCCCAGGGCGTCGAGCGGATCGATTTCACCAGGGTTCCCTTCGTGCCCCAGCCGGGCGTGTTCACGATCGACGAGAACTTCGAGAACCCCTACACCGACCGTGTGACCCTCGGCGCCGAGCGCGAGATCTTCTCCAAGACCGCCCTGGGGCTCGACTTTACCTACGCCGAGGGCAAGCAGCTCCAGCGGCTGACGGACATCAACCGCGTGTACGACGGGACCATCGGCGCCAACGGGCTGCCGCGCTACAGCTCCACCCGGCCCAACCGGTTCTACGGCCGCATCACTCACAGCCTTTCCGATGCCGAGTCCGAGTTCACAGCGCTCACCGCCACCCTGCGTCGCCGGTACGCGGACAACTTCAGCCTCTACGGCTCGGTGACCTGGTCGGAAGACAAGGACAGCGACTCCAACGAGCGCAACTTCGCCGGCATCCAGGCGGAGGACTTCAACGACCTCGACCTCAACTGGGCCTACTCCAACCGCGACCAGGAGTGGCGCGGCGTGATCAACGGCCTGTGGGACACCCCCTGGTGGGGCATCGGCCTCTCCGGCGCCTTCCGCTACGCCAGCGGCTCGCCCTTCACGGCCACGGTCGGCTCGGACCAGAACAACGACGGCGAGGGCACGACCGACCGGCCCACGGTCGGCGGTGTGCACTTCGAGCGCAACAGCTTCCGGCAGCCCAGCTTCTACAGCCTGGACCTGCGGCTCGCGAAGGACTTCAACGTCGGACCCGGCGACATCTCGGTGTTCGCCGAGTGCTTCAACTGCACGGACGCGGACAACCGCTTCGTGACCGACACGCGCTGGGGCACGGGCCAGAACCCCTCGGCCACCTTCGGGCAGGAAGTCGGCGTCGGCAGCCCGCGCACCTTCCAGCTCGCGCTGCGCTACGACTTCTGATCCGAAGTCTCCGATCGGAAGCTGAAAGGGGGGCGGAAACGCCCTCCTTTTTCTTTTTCAGGGCCTTGGAACCTTCACGAACGTGAAGACCGGCACCCCCGGGGGCTTGGCCTGGATGGGCGTCTGGGCGCCGCCGGTGAGCTCTCGGACCTCGTCGGTCAGGTAGCTGTCGAGCTCCGCGATGGTGATCTCTCCATTGCGGTTGGCATCGGCGGCGCCTTGGAGGGCTTCGAGCAGAGCCTTGGTGAAGGCCCCGTGGCCCCAGTCGGCTCGCTCCTGCGAAAGCTCGTTCCCTCCGGAGGCCGAGAAGACGACCAGGCCGCCCTGGCTGTAGGTGAGGCTGTTGAGCAGGGCCGTCACGTCCACCTTCCGGCGGCGGTCGTCGTCGCTGCCGCCGAAGACCGCGCCGGCCCGGCAGGTGTCGAGGAAGAGGAGCACCCGGCCGCGCAGGCCGCTGAGAATCCCTTGCAACTGACTCTGGGAGAGCATGGAGACGACGGGCCTGGCAAGGTCGGCGTCGTAGGGAAGGAAGAAGTATTCGCGAACGTTGACCCCGTGGCCCGCGAGGAAGACGACAGCCGTGTCCTCGGAGCCGACGTTGTCGTTCAGCCATTGGAGGCCTTCGAGGAGGGCATCGAGAGTGGCCTGCCGGTCGACGAGCTCGCGGACCTCGACGGCCTCGAAGGAACGGCCCGACTGCCCGCGCAGGAGGGTGGCGACGGCGCGGGCGTCGTCGTCGGCAAAGCTCAGCTTGTACTCCGCCTTGGCATAGTCTGCGATGCCGACGACCAGGGCGAAGAGCCGGCGGGTGGCGGGCGGCGCCTGGGCTTTGCGCTTGACGGTGATGCGGGCGGGAGAGCTGACCCGTCCAGCCACCTCGGCGATCGCTTCGACGATGTGGTCACCCGGCGGCAGGGGGACTTCCAGGGTTCTTTCAAAATCGTCGGCTTGCGGTTCGGCCGGGACATATTCCGCCGCGCGGCTTTCCATCTCCTGGCCGTCCACCCTGGCCCAGACGCGGGTGACGGGTTTTCCCGAAGGCGAGCGCACGTCCAAGCGGATCTTCACGGTCGGCGCGGTCGCCTCGGCCCCGTCCGCCGGATCGAGGATGGTCACCACGGGCGGCAGCTCTTCCCGCTGGATCTCCTGCGGGGGCCGGCTGCCGGCCCGGCGCAGGGCCTCGGCTTCATCCAGGGTTTCGAGGACGAGGTCGATGACCTCTGGCTTGCGGAAGCGGTCGCGGAACTGCCAGGCCGGAAAGAAGTCGGCCTCCCGGTCGGGGCCGTTGTTGACGTGCCAACCGATCAGGTCCTCGCCGTCGACCGAAGCGTCGTAGTAGCCGCCGGGCGTCCACAGCACCCAGCGCTCGCCGTCGGCGTGGGGGAAAAAGGCGAGGAGCTCCCTGCCGTTGTCCGCCCGGTACCAGCGGATGGTGCCGTCGCCGAATGCGGCCACGGCCAGACGGCCGTCCCCGGTGAGGCTCACGGACCAGGCGACCCCGGGAGCTGCCACGGACCAGCGCTGGCTGCCATCCCGGCGATAGGAGCGCAGGTTCCACTCCGTTCCGAGCAGGAAGGATTGACCATTCGGCGCGATGGCGAAGCTGCGGGCCATTTCGAGAGGCTCGAGGATCAGCGGCTGGCCGTCCAGCCTGGGCTCGAACGAATCCTTCCCTCCCGTCACCACGAGGCCAGGAGCGGAGGTGAGAGGCGGCGCCAAGCGGGGGTCTTGGGGCGGATCGAGAGTGAGCCGCCGCTCGGGGATGGAGAAGCGGGCCGGGCGCCGGCCCCACAGCTCGTAGGCGAATTGGACGGCCGAGCCGTCAGGCTCCACGCCAAACCCGTCGCCCATGTACCAGAGATCCGCGATGGCGGGACGCTGATCCAGAACGGTCCTTCCCGTGGAATCGAGCACTCCCCAGGCCGGGTCCGAGGAGCCGAAGGCGAGACGGCCCTTGGGCAGAGCCTGCAGGTCCAGAATGGAGTTTCCGGGACCGATGAGGTCCTGGAAAGCCCCGCGTCCCGCGTCTTCCCAGCGGCGGATCGGTTGCCGTTCTTCCGCGTTCCTGAATCGTCCGGCCGCGTAGAGAATCGTATCCGACCAGGCGATGCTGCCCAGCGCGTTGTTGGTGCCCCGAGTATCAGGGGTATAGAGGAGGCGCAGATCCGACGCATCGAGAACGTCGACATGGGGGACGTCTTCATAACCCACCGCGATCTTTCGCCCGTCGGGTGAAAACGCCACGCTGTACGGCCTCTTGCCGCCAACCATCGCAGCCGAAGCGAGGAGATGGAGATCGCGGCCGTAAAGGCGGACCTTGCCATCGAAGCTGGCGGTGACAAGCCGTCCGTCCGGCGCAAACGCGGCGCCGGCGCCATCGCCACCGTAGCTCTCGTCCCTCCCCAGCTCCTGACCGTCCGGCATCCGGAAGACGCGGAGCCCGTTCGCGGCTCCCAGGGTCGCGGCGAGACGGGAGCCGTCCGGGCTGAAGGCCAGGTTCTTGATGACTTGCGGCAGACCGCGCAATCGGCGGATCAGGCGGCCTGACCGGCGATCGAAGAGATAGATATTGTTGTACCCCTCCCAGCCGTACCCCGTCCACCCCGCCGCCGCCACGAGCTCCCCATCCGGAGAGATGGCGACGGAGTAGATCTTGCCCTCGTTGCCGTCTCCGATCGGCGCGCGCAGGGTGCGCAGCAGTTGCCCGTCCGCCAGGTCCCAGACCCGCACGGTCTTGTCGTCCGAGCCGGTGACCAGGAAGCGGCCGGCGGCATCGGCGTCGATCCGCCATATCGACGCCATATGCGTCCCCGTCTCGATCCGCAGGAAGGGCCGGGTGGGGACCTCGGCTCCTCTGGTTTCCCCTGCCCCGAGCAGGGCGACCAGGGCGAGACCGACCCTTTTCATCGCGGCTTCTCTCCTACCGGCTCCATCGACGCCGTCCGGTAGGCGAGGATGAGGGGGCCTTGGATGTCGAGCCGGGTCTTGCCTTTCTCCTCACCGCTCGCCTGCACCTTCACTTTCGACCGCACGGCCCGACCCACCGCCGCCTTTCCTTTTCCTTCGGCGCCAGCCTGCCACTCGACGAGGAGGCTCAGACCGTCGACCACCACGGCTTCAAGGACGGTGGCGTATTGGGCTGGATCCTCGCCGCTGTCGAAAGCGGATTGCAGGCGGTCCAGGCATTCCGGGGAGAAGCTCTGCGAGAGGTCGAGCTTGGCGAAAGTCTGGAGGTGCGGGTTGGTCAGCGAGACCTCCCAGCTCTTGGCGGCGCTCAGCGAGAGCTCCGGGAGGAGCTTCAGGGCGCCGGCCTCGTGGAGGTCCGTCTTGCGGCTTCCCATGCGGCCGGGGAGCGGAAAGGGAGCCGGGCGCGGCGTCTTTTCGGGAAAACACTGGTCGGCCCACAAGACCACCTGCGGGGGTTGGATCGGCTGCAAACGGCCGTCCGCTCCCCGGCGGGCCACCTGCAGAACCGTCCCCGGCGGCGGGCCGGCCAGCCCCACGCTGGGCTCGTAGCCCTTCTCGCGCAGCGACGTTTCGAGGTCCTTCAGGGGATCGGGGCGCAGCGTGAAGGCGACCAGGCCGGCGGCGACGGCCAGCAACGCAAGGCCGACGATCCAGCGCCGGGGCCATTTCTTCTTCGCGGACCGCCGCTTGCGGGGCACGCTCATGGATGGCGCAGCTCCAGCTCGATCACTGCCTTCTCGGCCTCGCCCAGGGGCCCTTCGAAGACCAGCTCCTGTCCGGCAGGGGCCTCCAGCTTCGCTTCGCGCAGGATGATCTGCTTCAGCCATCTCGGGGTCGAGCCGTCCAGCGGACGGGGGGAAAAGACCAGCGAAAGCTTCGTGGGGCTCGGCGCGGTGAGGCGGATCAGCCCCGAGGCGGGGATGCGCACCGCCGCCTGCGCCGGCACGGGATGGCCTCCTGCCTGGGACGGCCAGAGCTGCCCCGCGGTGCCAGGGGAAAGGAGGGCCAGATAACCGCCCCGGCTCGCCTTGACCTCGAACGCCACCGCGTCACCGGTCTTGAACGTAGAGTCGGCTCGGACAGGGACCAGTGCGTTCGCAGAGCTGTCCTGCCGTAGCACCGTGACTTCCAGGCGGAGAGGAGCCCGCTCGGGCACGGCTGCGAGCAGGAGGAGGGAGAGCACCGTCATCTGCATGTTGATGTAGACACCATCGCTACCGAAAGGGTTTGGCATCGTCGTTTAGGCGACAGCCATGGCTCCGCGGCAACAGGTCCGTCGTCCATGCCACCGGCCGATCGGCCGCCGCGCCGATTTAAGAGGCTTAGATCCGACCTAAGAAGCTTAGACCCGATTTAAGGGGCTTAGATCCGATCCAAGAGGCTTAGACCGGATTTAAGGAGCTTGGATCCGTCCCAAGAAGCTCCGGCCCGATTTTAAGAGGCTTAAATCGGATCTAAGAAGCTTAGGCCCGATTCAAGGGACTTGGATCCGATCTAAGAAGCTTGGATCGGATCCAAGGAGCTTAGATCCGTCCTAAGAAGCTTCGCGCCGGATTTAAGCGGCTTAGATCCGATCTAAGGGGCTTAGGCCAGATTTAAGGGGCTTAGATCGGATTTAAGAGGCTTGAATCCAATCCAAGAGGCTTGGGCCGGATTCAAGGAGATTGGATCCGCTCTGAGGAGCTTCGGGCCGATCCAAGGAGCTTGCCGCCCCACGGGCGTTCAACGGTGGGCTTCCACATCCACTTGTCGGCACATGTCCAGCACGGGACAGGTCGAACACCGCGGGAGCTTGCCGGTGCAGACGTGCTTGCCAAAGGGGACCAGCAGGCGGTTGATCTCCACCCAGTACCTCTGCGGGAGCTTTTCCTCCAACTCCAGCATGGTCCGCTCCGGCGTCGCTTGCCGTACATATCCCCAACGGTTGGTGACGCGGTGGACATGGACGTCGACACCGATCCGAGCCTGGCCGCAGGCGATGCCCAGCACGAGGTTGGCGCATTTCGGACCGACGCCCTGGAACGAGAGCAGGACCTCGTCGCGGCAGGGGAGATCGCCCTGATGCTCCTTCAGGATGCGGCGCGACATCTCCCGGATCTGCTGCGCCTTGGGCTCGTGGAAGGTGCTTGCGCCGATCGCCGCATCGATCTGCTCTGCGCTCAACCGGCTCATCTGGTCCGGCGTGCGGGCGAGCCCGAACAGCCGCCGAGCACAGACGACCGTGGTCTCGTCGCGAGTGCGAATGGAGATGATGCAGGCGACGAGCATCTCGAACGGTGTCGCGAAACCCTCCTCGGCCAGCTCGAACATCGCCGCCTTCGGAAAGCGCTGCACGGCGTTGCGGATGCGCTGGACGGCCAGGTCGATGTCGAAGGAGCGCTTGCGGTCCATGCAAAACGTGATCCATAAAGCAGACCTGCATGTCCAGACCTAATCGCGTCAATTGGGAACATCGCCAGGACAGCGTAGCTTGGCCAGCCGTCGTCACTGCTGAGATTGTTCAGGACCGATTGTCTCGTTGGCGTTGGAAGTCTTCGGGCACGCGGTGGAGGTCTTGAAGAACTCTATCGAACTGTTCTGGCTCCATCGCCACTCCATTTTGAAGCTCCAGAGCCCACAAGACCTTCCACACTTCCTCTAGAAGCGGCTCCAAGGCCTCGATCATGTCCCGCAAGCTGCTGGTAAGTATCCACCTGCGAAACTCGCCGGGGAGTTCCTCAAGCGGCAGGCGTCGCCCGAGCTGAACCTGAAGGCCAGTTAGATACCGAGAAGCTCCTCAACCGCCTGCCGCAGTTGAGGAATATGAGTCTGGGTCACATCCCAGACGGCCTTCAGGTCCACGCCCATGTAGTCGTGGATGAGGACATCCCGCATGCCGGCGATACGGCGCCAGGGGATATCGGGCCGGCGCCCAAGGATCTCGGGAGGGATTCGCTTGATGGCTTCGCCGATGATCTCAAGTTGGCGGATCACTGCATCCTGCCAGTGGGACTCGGTCATGAACGTGTCATAACCCACGGCGGCGTAGCGCTCGACCTTGCCGATGGCATCGAGCACGTGCTGCAGATAGAGCTGGGATCGGCTCACAGGGGTATGGCTTCTGAGAGGACGTGCTCTCGCAGGTAGGGAGAGAGGGCTTGTTCCGTCACGACGTCCACCGGACGCTTGACGAGATCCTCCAGGTCCTGCTTGAGTCCCACGAGATCCAGAAGCGATCGCCCTTCCCCGAGCGTCACGAGCAGGTCGAGGTCGCTGTCCTCTCTGCCTTCACCTCGGGAGAGGGAGCCGAATACCCGTACGTCCCTCGCGCCATGGCGCATCGCCAAGTCGAGGATTTCCGCGCGATACCTTTGCAGGATGAGGCTGCGCATCGTATAGACAGTTTAGCTGAGGAGGGAATTGGCTGGGAGGCAGGGATTCGAACCCCGATTCTGCGGGTCAGAGCCGCATGTCCTACCGTTGAACGACCTCCCAGCAGGACAGGCCCGGTAGGATAACCGAGCCGACTATTCCGGTCAACCGGGGGAGCCGGTGGCGGCATTCCCGGCCCGGAGGTACGCCACGAAGCGATCCAGATGCCTCCGCGAGGCCTCGCGGCCCATCACCTCGACCAGGTCGAAGAGCGGCGGACCGCCCGCGGCTCCCGAGAGCGCCATCCGCACCGGGTGGATCAGCACGCCCGCCTTCACCCCGCGCTCTTCCGACAGGGCGCGCAGCCCGGCCTCCAGCGCCTCCTTGGTGAATTCGGGCAAGGCGGCGTAGCGGTCCCGCAGGGTCTCCAGGAGCCCCGGCAGGGCCGGATCCTTCAGGAACTTGGCGCAGGCCGCCGCGTCGTACTCCAGCGACTCGCGGAAGTAGGGGAGGACCTGCTCCACCATCTCTTTGAGTGTCCGGGCGCGGGTCCGGTGCAGCTCGAGGGTCGCGGCCAGCCTGTCCGGATCGGCGTCCGCCAGCCCGGCCTGCTCCAGGAACGTCTGCAGGTGGGGCATCAGCTCCGCGGTGCTGTGCCGGGCCATGTACTGGGAGCTCATCCAGAGCAGCTTCTCGCGGTCGAACACCGCCGGCGAGGCGTTCAGGCGGTCCACGGAGAAGAGCTGGATCATTTCCTCCCGAGTCATGATCTCCCGGTCGTCGCCGGGGCTCCAGCCGAGCAGGGCCAGGAAGTTGTAGAGCGCCTGCGGCAGGATGCCCTCGTTGCGGAACTCCTCGACCGACGTGGCACCGTAGCGCTTCGAGAGCCGCTTCTTGTCCGGACCGAGGATCAGCGGCAGGTGGCCGAAGGTCGGCACCTCGCCGCCCAGCGCCTGGAAGAGCGGGATGTGCTTGGGCGTGTTCGAGAGATGGTCCTCGCCCCGGATCACGTGGGTGATCCGCATGTCGATGTCGTCCACCACCACGGACATGTGGTAGGTCGGATTGCCGTCGGAGCGCAGGAGGATGAAGTCGTCGAGCGCGTCCGGCGGGAAGTCCATGTCGCCCCGCACCATGTCCTTGAAACGGATGTTGTCGTCCGGCATCCGGAAGCGCACGGCGAACGTCCGCCCCTCGGCCAGGCGCGCCTCGACCTCCTCCTGGGACAGGCGGAGGCAGGTGCGCGGATAGCGGAAGGCGGTTCCCTTTTTTTGCGCCTCGGCGCGCTGGGCATCCAGCTCTTCAGGAGTGCAGAAGCAGCGGTAGGCCTTGCCGGCCGCGAGCAGCTCCTCGGCGCGCTCGTGGTGGCGCGGCAGGCGCTCGCTCTGGAGGAACGGCCCCTCGTCCCAGACGGTCCCGATCCAGGCCAGGGCGGATTGGATCTGGCGCGTCATGGCCTCGTCCGAGCGCTCCTTGTCCGTGTCCTCGATGCGCAGGATGAAGGCGCCGCCCAGCTTCTGACGCAGCAGATCGTTGTAGATGGCGGTGCGGGCCCCGCCGACGTGCAGGAAACCGGTAGGCGAAGGCGCAAAGCGCACGCGGACCGGTCCGTGGGTCTCGGTAGTCATGGGGGCGAAACGGTATCATGGCGGCCATGGAACCCGGAACCTCCACCCACCCCGTCATCCTGGCCGCCACAGACTTCTCGGAAACGGCCGAAGCCGCCCTCGACTGGGCCTCTGAATTGGCCCGGCTCCTGGGGGCCCGGCTGGAGCTGGTCCACGCCGTGACCGTGCCGCCGGCCCTGCCCGGCTTCGTCCCGCCCGGTCCCGTCTTCGACGAGGAGGTACACGCGGCGGCTCAATCCCGTCTCGCGGAGGCCGCGGCCCGCCTGCGGGAGGCGGGAGGCGAGATCTCCACCCATCTGGGGATCGGCACGCCCTCGCAGGTGATCCTGAGCCGCGCCGAGGAGCTGCATGCCGCTGCGATCGTCATGGGCACCCGGGGGCTCACCGGTCTCCGACACCTGCTCCTGGGGAGCACCACCGAGCGGGTGATGCACCGGGCGCCCTGCCCGGTCCTGTCGGTCCACCCGGACGACCGCGGAAGCCATCGGCCGATCCGCTCGATCCTGGTGCCCACCGATTTCTCCGAGGACGCCGAGATGGCCATCGACGCCGCCCACCGCCTCCTCGCCCCGCTGGAGCAGGATGCCCGGCTGGTCCTCCTCCATGCGTTCAACCTGCCGATCGAGTACACGGCTTACGGGCCGATCCCGACCTCGGTCAACTTCCTGAAGGACACGGGGCTGGAAGCCGAGCGCCGCTTGGAGGAGACCCGGGAGCGTCTGCTGCGCGAGGGCCTGGCGGTGGAAACCGTGGCCCGGGAAGGGGATCCTGCCGAGGTCATCGACGACGAGGCCAGGAAGCGAGGGGTAGACCTGATCGCCATGGGCACCCACGGCGGCTCCGCCCTGCGCCACCTGCTGATCGGCAGCACCGCCGCGCGGGTGATCCAGCACGCCCCCTGCCCGGTAATGACGATCCGGCGAAGGGAGGAGTGAGAGAAAGGACCTAAAGGACGTAAGGGACCTAAAAGACAAAGGACGTCTTTGGAGTCCTTTTGGTCCTTTAAGTCCTTTAGGTCCTTTTATTTCACCCAGACCGTCTTGATGTTCACGAACTCGCGGATGCCCACGTCGGCCAGCTCGCGGCCGTAGCCCGAGGTCTTGATGCCGCCGAAGGGGAGGCGGGGGTCCGACTTCACGGCGCCGTTCACGAAGACCGAGCCGGCCTCGATCTCGGAGGCGAGGGCCTCGGCGCGGATGGAATCGGCGGTCCAGATGCTGGCTCCCAGGCCGAAGCGGGAACGGTTCGCGAGCTCGATCGCCTCGTCCGTGTCGCGGGCGCGGATCACCGCCGCCACGGGTCCGAAGGTCTCCTCGTCGAACGCGGGCATGCCGGGACGGACCCCCGAGAGCACGGTCGGAGGGTAGAACCAGCCCTGCCCGTCGATCCGCTTTCCGCCGGTCTTCAGCTCGGCTCCCGCTTCCACCGAGCGGCGCACCTGGACGTCCAGATCGTCCAGAAGATCCTCGCGGGCCATCGGTCCGATCTCGGTCGCCCGGTCCATGGGGTCTCCGACCCGGAGGGCCTCCATGGCCTTGACCATCTCCTCCTCGAAGCGGTCGGCGATCGACTCGTCGACGATGAAGCGCTTGGCCGCGATGCAGCTCTGGCCGGTGTTGATCGTCCGCGCCTTGGCGGCCTGCCTGGCCGTTTCGACCGGATCGGCGTCGGCGAGCACGATGAAGGGGTCCGAGCCGCCCAGCTCCAGCACGGTCTTCTTGAGCTGGCGGCCGGCCTCGGCGGCCACCTCCATCCCTGCCTTTTCGCTGCCGGTGAGGGTCACGGCGCGGACGGCGGGGTGGCGGATCAGGTCCGCGACCCGCGAGGAGGGGACCAGGAGCGTGGTGAAGACCCCCTCGGGGAAGCCGGCGTCGCGGAAGACCTCCTCGATGGCGAGGGCCGTGCCCGGGACGTTGCCGGCGTGCTTGAGCAGGCCGACGTTGCCGGCCATGAGCGCAGGAGCTGCGAAGCGGAAGACCTGCCAGAAGGGGAAGTTCCAGGGCATGATCGCCAGCACCGGCCCCAGCGGGTCATAGCGCACCAGGCTGCGGCTGGCATCGGTGCCGACCGGCTCGGCCGACAGGAAGCTCTCGGCGTTCTCGGCGTAGAAGTCGCAAACCCAGGCGCACTTGTCGACCTCGCCCTCGGCCGCGGCGATCGGCTTGCCCATCTCCTCGGTGACCAGGCGGCCGTAGTCTCCGGCGCGGTCGCGGAGGATGTCGCCGGCCGCGCGCATCAGCCGGGCGCGCTCCGCGATCGGCACCTTGCGCCAGGAGGAGAAGGCCTGCTCGGCGCGCTCCAGGCGCGCGGCGACTTCGGGTTCGTCGTGCTCGGGATAGTCCCGGATCGGCTGGCCGGTGGAGGGATTGACGGCTTGCATCGGAACGATGATGGCGGAGAGGGAGGGATTCGAACCCTCGGTCCGGGTTTACCCCGGACAACTGCTTAGCAGGCAGCCCTGTTCGGCCACTCCAGCACCTCTCCTGCGGTTCCGGCAGGGGACCTCATTGTAGAGGCCCACGGCCCGGGAGTCAAAAGGCAACTCCGGAAGATAAACTAACGGCCCTGTCGGGTTATTCCTCTGGAGGGAGAGCGAATCATGGGCGAGCACGAAACACAGGACCAGGACCAGTTGGCGATCGGCGCGATCCGGTTCCTGTCGGTGGACATGGTGGAGAAGGCGCAGTCGGGCCACCCCGGCGCGCCGCTGGGTCAGGCGCCGCTCGCCTACCTGCTCTGGACGCGCCACATGCGCCACAACCCGGACAACCCGGACTGGCCCAACCGCGACCGCTTCGTGCTCTCCTGCGGCCACGCCTCGGCCCTTCTCTACTCGCTCCTCCACCTCGGCGGCTACGGCCTGCCCATGGAGGAGCTGAAGCGCTTCCGCCAATGGAGCTCCAAGACCCCGGGCCATCCCGAGCACGAGCTGACCCGCGGCGTCGAGACCACCACCGGCCCGCTCGGCCAGGGGATCAGCAACGCGGTCGGCATGGCCATGGCCGCGAAGATGGGCGCCGCCACCTTCAACCGCGACGGCTTCCCGGTGATCGACCACACCATCTGGGTCATCGCGAGCGACGGCGACCTCATGGAGGGGGTGGCCTCCGAGGCCTCCTCCCTCGCCGGCCATCTCAAGCTCGACCGGCTCAAGGTCTTCTACGACGACAACGAGGTCTCCATCGACGGCCCGACCTCGCTCAGCTTCTCCGAGGACGTCGGCAAGAGGTACGAGGCCTACGGCTGGAGGGTGCTGCGGGTCGAGGACGGCAACGACCTCGTGGCCCTGGAACGAGCTATTGAAGAGGCCAAGAAGGAGAACGAGCGGCCGACGCTGGTCGTCGTCAAGACGGTGATCGGGTATGGCAGCCCGAAGAAGGGAGGAACGGCCGAGGCCCACGGCGCTCCTCTCGGAGCCGACGAGGTGGTGGCCACGAAGAAAGCCCTGGGCTGGCCCACGGAGCCGACCTTCTCCGTTCCAGATGCCGCCCGCGAGCCGTTCGAGCGGGCGGGGGAGCGCGGCCGGAAGCTGGAGCGGGAGTGGAACGAGCTGATGGAGCGCTACCGCCAGGCGCACCCGGACACCGCGGCCGACCTGGACGGCCGGCTCTCCGGCAAGCTGCCCGCGGGCTGGCAGGACGCGCTCCCGAAGTTCGAGGTGGGCGGCAAGGACATCGCGACCCGGGCGGCCTCGGGCCAGGTGATCAATGCGATTGCCGGGAAGCTGCCACAGCTCGCCGGCGGCTCGGCAGACCTGGCGCCGTCGAACAATACGATCATCAAGGGCTCGCCGGACTTCTCGGCGGCGCACCCGGAGGGCAGAAACCTCCGCTTCGGGGTGCGCGAGCACGCCATGGGCTCGATCCTGAACGGCCTGTCGCTCTCCCGTCGCTGGATCCCGTACGGCG
>DASUNJ010000032.1:0-9194 GCA_036277235.1 Thermoanaerobaculia bacterium
GGAAGCGTGCTTAAGCGGCTACCAAGTCGCGTGTGTGTTAAGCTCACAGGCTGAAAGCCCAGATGTGAATAAGCAAAGTCTTGTAAAGATTTTTCTCGCTTCTCCAGGCGATCTTCGTGCCGAACGGGCTTCTGTCAATCGAGTCGTTTGTGAGTTGAATAATACTTGGGCTGATTATGTAGGGATAAACCTCCGGGTCCTTGGCTGGGAAACTCATACATGGCCAGCTCTTGGATCTGATGCCCAAGATGTGGTTAATCGCGAGATGGGTGACGACTACAGAGTCCTGATCGCCATCTTTGGAGCGCGTCTCGGTTCGCCCACCCCCAGAGCAGCTTCAGGAACGGTGGAAGAGATCGAGCGAGCCGTGTCCCGAGAGAGGCGACGGCCAGGTAGCGTGGAAATCATGGTGTATTTCAAGGAGGTTAAATCGCCGACACCTGAGATCGTGCAGTTTAGAAAACGAATTGACGAATTGGGAGTGTACTACTGGAGCTTCACTTCCCGGCAAAACCTTGAGAAAGCTGTCCGTATTCATTTGAGCCGACAGATCCAAGTGTTTGCGCGACGTGATCTTGCGCTTCCGAGGGAGGAGAGAAAGTTCCGACAGGTGGAGCCGGCTAGACTCGAAGGCATCGCAAGAGCGATGGAGGAGTTAACTTGTAAGATCAATCTGGGTGCAGATGGTGTAGCCAAGCATTCCGAACGGTATACAGGTTATCTGGAAGATTTTACGCGTGCCGCTAATACAGCTACTCTCCGATTACGGAGACTCGCCCAACCGGGCCTTCGCCAGCCTGCTGGTGGGCAGATTGGAATCGTCGATAGATTCGGGAAGCAAATGGATGAACTCGCCGAGAGACTGCGGGCTGAGGGTAATGAGCTTATGGAAGTATACCGAGAGTCTTTCCGTGCGATGTCAGATCTCGTTGTGCTCGTCGCTCCGCTGGCACCGGTATCTACTCCTGTTGACTCTTTGCTCGGTCAAGTGCTGGAAACGAGCGGGAAGGTAGCCCGCGCGCTGCTCGGGGTCAGGACCGCACAGGGCGAGCTACGGGAGTCTGTCGCCGGTGTTTCATCTCCCCCGAGCGCGAGATCATTTTCTGCGGGGAAGATAGCCATGATGGGAGTACTCGACTTTCTCGATGAAGAGTTTACGACCGCAATCCGGTTGACTCGCGATATAGGGCTTACTGTTGAATCGATGCTAGCATGACGCCCGATGTTTAAGTTAAGCTGACGAGGTAACGTCGAGAGCATCTCCTTTCCGCACCAGCGCGTCTGCGGACCTCATATCGCGTTCTAGGTCGCCGCGCACGTCAACTTAATGGCAAAGGGGTCGGATTCCCCAGCGTCCTAGCGGATGCCAAACAGGTACAGGAGCGCCGCATACCCACTGGGCAGAGGTTGAGGCGGCGTTTGTAGATCTCCGTAGCGCACAGCCATTTCGAGGAAGAACCGGGCGTGGAAGAACGCCTCCAAGATCGGCCGGGCCACCTCCGTCCAGCACGCGTTGTCCTCGATCTTGAACGTCTTTCCGGTTCCCGACTCGATGATCTGGACGAACCAAGGGTTGAGCGGCAGGTCGGGGGCGAGCGCCTGCAGCTTCTCGACGATCGAACGGGTCTGCTCCTGCAGCCCGTACACCTTAAGCTCTGGCGGTAGAAGCGGTAGATCGGGTCCTCGTAGCCCCAGTGATCACCACAACTCTCGAGCAGCCTTTCCAACTCGTTTCGGTTGCGGCGCAAGCTCAGAAGCAAAGATTCCTTGGGGCCGGACACGGCACCAGCTCCGGCGTTTGCTTCCGCGGGTGCCACTTTGCGCCTGTGGTTTTGAAGCAGCCTGGTGATGAGCTCCCAGTCCAGCTCTGGCGGGGGAATGTCGGGATCAGGAGGTAACGTCCTCCTTGGGCTGGATCCACTCGACAAGCCCGTGGGTAAAACGTGCGACATACTCGACCCAGATAGATTCTCCGGAGGTCTTGATGGAGGTGTAGAACCTCAGGTCCCCGTGCAGCGGCCATTCGATATCGCGGTCCAGCCCTCGTCTACCTTGGTGGGCATGAAGCATCAGTCGGCCGTCGCGGGTGATCGTGTAGTTGGAGAGAAGGCACTCCAAGTCCTTTGTCTGGAACTCCAGATCTTGGTGCCGTGCATCCGGCAGCGGATACTCGCAGTGGATGGCATCGAAGAGGCCCATGGCAACGGGGGAGGGTCGGCTGCGCAGGAGGAACGATGACCAGCTTCACTTCAAAGATGAACGAACTTGCGCGAGCGCTTCATCAATAGGAATGACCTGGACCGCGCCGCTTTCGACGTAAGCGATTCGGCGTTCTACCTCAGCCGCCCATGCTTCCTCGATTTCGGCGTCCACATCAAGGCTCTCTCCTTCCATGGCTGCGGCCTCCTTCGTGCTCGGTAGGCGCTCATTATAGCGTAAGAAGGTTACGGCAGAGCAGGCGGCTGCCAAGCCCCCAGTGCCTGCCGAAGCGTTACCATCTGCCCGACGTGATAGGCATTGTGGTCGCAACCAGCATCGCCTCTCGGAGGATCGTCTGCCCTTCGCCCCAGGGGATTTTTGCGTAGAGATCGGTCTGCGGATCGGCCACGAGGTCCTGCAGGGCTTTCAGATCCCGGCGGAACTGGTCGACGCTCTGGTCCCAGGTGGCGTCGTCCGGCGGAGCCGCGGTCTTCGGCCAGTAGTCGTCGGGCCACTTGATGGCGGCGTAGTCGGGGTTGCGGCTGAAGTCGAGGATGTCCCATTGGGTGATGCGCAGGTGCTCCAGGAGCTGCCACGCGGTGTGGGGCAGCTCCTGGTGCTTCGTCCCGCGGAGATCCGCCGGAAATCCCTTGATCGCCTCGTCGAAGCCGATGTGGGCACTGCCGCCGCGCAGCAGCTCCAGCAGATGATCGCGTAGGATCCTGTCGCTCATGGCGGGTCAATCCATTTCGAGCGAGCTGATCTCTGGGACGTTTTCGTCCTCGTACTTCTCAATCAGTACGCCGATGACTTCCATCAAGGATGCCAACGGATGGGACTCGTCCTCTCCGATCGTGTCGATCAATAGATCCAGGGCCTGCACAAGGCCGTTGTACTCGTTCTCGCTATGAGGAACAACGAGGATTGGCGCAAGGCTCGGCCAAGCTCGCTCCACGGTTACGATGTCTCGAGCCGTCATCAGCTTCACTCCTTCCATCTGCCTTTGGACCGCCGCGGGCTCTCGTCGCTCACGACGCGACCCCTGCCAGCTCGTCCACAAGGGACTTGCTGCCCTGGATGGCCAGCCGCTGCAGGTAGAGCCGCAGCCCTACCAACCCGCCCAGCTCCTCGCCTCCGCCCGCCCGGCCGGGTCCGCCGTGGAGCGTCTGCGGCAGGGCGGCTCCTGAGCCGGGGGTCTCGCCTGCGCTCGACTGGGAGCCGACGTAGACGCGGCCTGTCGCGCTCGCACCCCGGGCAAGGAACTCACCGATCCAGCCCGCGTCGTCGCTGTACACCGAGGTCACCAGCGTGCCGCCGCCCATGGCCATGACCTCGGCAGCCTCCGCGGCGGAGGTGGCGTAGGGGAGGAGCGTGGCCACGGGGCCGAAGACCTCGCGATCGTGGACAGGGCCGGCGCCGCGGGCGTCATCGCTACGGAGCAGGGTCGGCGCCAGGAAGAAGCCTTTCCCTTCTGGCGCGCCCACGCCGTCGATCCTCTTCGCTCCGCCATGGACGATGCGTGCAGTCCGCTCCAACTCGGTGAGGCCGCGGAGCGCGTCTTCGAGCTGGTTCGCGGTGGCGAGCGGTCCCATGCGCACCGAGGGGTCCTCAGGATTGCCGGTCACGACCTTCTCCAGCTTGGAGATCAAGGCGCCCTGAACCTCGTCCATCCGCTCCTGGGGAACGAGGATGCGGCGCACGGCCGTGCACTTCTGGCCGGCCTTCTGGGTCATCTCGCGGGTCACTTCCTTGACGAAGAGGTCGAAGGTGGGCGAGCCGGCGGCCACGTCCGGGCCGAGCACGGCGGCGTTCAGGCTGTCGGCCTCGACGTTGACCCGGGTGCAGGAGGCGAGCAGGTTGTCCTTGGAGCGGAGCATCTTGGCCGTGTCCGCCGAGCCGGTGAAGGCGAGGACGTCCTGCGGTCCGAGGCGGTCCAGGAGGTCGCCCGTGTTGCCGACGATGAGCTGGAGCGCTCCTTCGGGAAGGATGTTCGCCTCGACGATCAGCTCGATGCAGCGCTCGGTGGTGAGCGCCGTGGCCGTCGCGGGCTTGGTGATCACGGGCATGCCAGCGAGCAGCGCGCAGGCGGCTTTCTCGGCGAAGCCCCAGGCCGGGAAGTTGAAGGCGTTGATGTGGACCGCGACTCCCTGCCGGGGAACCAGGATGTGCTGCCCCCAGAACGCCTCGGTCTTGGCGAGCTGGACGCCTTCGCCCTCGGTCAGGAAGGTGCGGTCGCCGAGGCGCTTGCCCACGGACGAGTAGAAGGCGAGCGTGCCGGTGGCGCCGTCGAGGTCGAAAGAGCCGTCCGGGGCGGTCGAACCGTTGTTCTGGCGGGAGAGGTCGAGGAGCTCGTCCCGGTGGTCGCGCAGGACGCGCGACATTTCCTTGAGCAGGCCGGAGCGCTGGGCGAAGGTCATCCCACGCAGCGCCGGACCGCCCTTCTCCCGGGCAAAGGCCAGGACCTCGCCGAAATCGATCCCCTGGCTGGAGGCGCGCGCGATCTCCTCCTCGGTCGACGGGTTCACCAGCGTCGCAAAGCCCGAGGAGGCCTCGTGCCAGCGTCCGCAGACGTAGCTCTTCAGTGTCTTCATGCGGCTCCTCTCCGTTTCGGCGAGGGAGGTCCCCCGCGGAGGTGAATCCTACACCGTTGACGATCCGGGCAGACGGGGGTAACGTGAGGGTCTCATCGTAGTGAAACAGCCGTACTCCCGGCGCTTTGCGCCCATATGGAGCCATCCATGTCCGACCGCTTCACTGTGACGACCAGCAAGTCGTGGTTCTCCCGCCTGGCCGAGTCGATCAAGAGCGTGCTGGTGGGCCTGATCCTGTTTGTCGCCTCGTTCCCGATCCTGTTCTGGAACGAGGGACGGGCGGTCAAGACCGCCCGCAGCCTGGAGGAGGGGTCCGGAGCCGTCGTGTCCGTCTCCTCCGACCTGGTTGCGCCCGGCAATGAGGGCAAGCTCGTCCACGTGACGGGGCCCATCGCCACCGACGGCCCCGTGGTGGACGAGGACCTCGGCGTCCAGGCGACTGCCGTCAAGCTGGTGCGCAACGTGTCGATGTACCAGTGGATCGAGGAGGAGAAGTCCGAAACCCGCAAGAAGCTCGGAGGCGGGGAGGAGACCGTCACCACCTACGAATACAAGAAGGACTGGTCCTCGAGCCCGGTGGACTCTTCCTCCTTCCAGGTCCTGGCCGGCCATGAGAACCCCGGCGACTTCCCGCTGCCCTCCGCGACATTCGTGGCCGATCCCGTGCGCCTCGGCGCCTTCACCCTGAGCGAGGAGCAACTGGGCCAGATCGACGAGGCCAAGGATCTGCCCGTGGATGCCGCGGCGGCCGAATCGCTGCCGGAAGGTATGGAGGCCACAGTGGACAAGGGCGCCTTCTACATGGGGGCCAATCCCGCGGTGCCCGCAATCGGAGATGTCCGGATCGCGTTCCAGGTGGTGAATCCGGCGCAGGCGAGCGTCGTGGCGGTGCAGACCGGGAGCTCGTTCGCGCCGTACGCGGCCGAGGCGGGCGACACGATCCTGCTGGTGGAGGAGGGGGCTCACACCTCCGCCGAGATGTTCCAGACGGCCCAGGAGGCGAACACGGTCATGACGTGGATCCTCCGCGGCGGCGGCTTCCTGGCGATGGTTCTGGGGCTGTTCCTGGTGTTCCGGCCTCTCTCCGTCCTGGGCGACGTGGTCCCCTTCATCGGCAGCCTTCTCGGGGTCGGCGTGGGCCTGTTCGCGCTGATCGTGGGCTTCGCGTTGTCGTCCATTACGATCGCCATCGCCTGGTTCTTCGTCCGGCCCCTCCTGGGGATCGCGCTCCTGGTTCTGGCCGTGGGAGGCGTGGCCTGGCTGCTCAAAGCGAACCGGAAGAAACAGGTGCAGCAGCAGGCTCAGGCGGGTACGATCAAAGCGGCGTAAGGAGGTGAAGGTGAAGGTAAAGATGTCTAAGAGCATGTGCGCGGGGCTCGCCGTGGGATGGATGGTCCTCGCCGGCTGTGGTCCGTACGCAATATCAGGTGAGGGCCGGGGCGCGGACCGGGTGCTCATCGAAGCCCGCGACAAGGTGACGCGGAAAGCGGCTCCGACCCATGGCGACGAGGCGGCCCGGCGCTTTCTGGAGGAGCGCCTGCCCGAGGGAGCGCACGATATTCCCTGGGAGCGGTATGACGTGGCCCGGGAACGGATGCGGCGGATGGAGCGCTACGCCACGGGAGAGCCGGCGGCGGCGGCGCTCTCCTGGACCGAGCTCGGTCCGGGCAACATCGGCGGACGCACGCGGGCGCTGGTGATCGATCCGATCCACACGGGCACGATGTACGCGGCGGGCGTGAGCGGCGGCGTCTGGAAATCGGTGGACGCGGGAGGCCACTGGCGTTGGATTTCGGACGAATTCTCCCATCTGAGCGTGTCCTCCCTCGCCCTCGATCCGACCAATCCCAAGGTCCTGTATGCGGGAACGGGGGAGGTCTTCGTCCTGGGCCCCCGCGGCAACGGCATCTATCGCACCGTAGACGGGGGCGCGACGTGGCAGCACCTGGCTGCTACCGGGAACAACGTCGATTTCTACTATGTCAGCGACATCGTCGTGAGCCGCGGCGATCCACGGCGCCTCTACGCGGCGACCGAAACCGGCGTCTGGCGGTCGCTCGACCGGGGAGCGACTTGGACGCGCGTGCTCGAAGCCGCCACCGGCTGCGTGGATCTGGTGATCCGCAACACCCGCACCACCGACGTTGTGCTCGCGGCCTGCCGCGGGGTCGACCGCAGGGAGAACGCCGTCTGGCGGAATGCGCGGGCGAACGCTCCCCAGGGGAGCTGGGTGAAGGTGCTGGCGGAGCCGGCCATGGGGCGCACGGCGCTCGCGATCGCGCCGTCGAAGCAGGACGTGATCTATGCGGTCTCCACCAGCAATTCCAACGATCCGGCGGTCCCGAACGGTCCCGGCAACCAATACCGCAACAGTCTGCACGCGGTCTTCCGCTCGGTCGACGGCGGCGTCACCTGGGAGGCGCGGGTGCGTAACACCGATCCGGTGCGGCTGAATACGCTGCTGCTGAGCTACGTCCTGCTCGCCAACGCCTCGCGGTGCGGCCTGCAGCCCGCCGAGTTCGACCACGTGTTCGGGCAGGGCGGGTACGACCTCACGATCGCGGTCGACCCGGTAAACCCGAACAGCGTCTGGGTGGGAGCGATCGATCTCTTTCGGTCTGATGACGGCGGACGCAACTGGGGCCTGGCGTCCTATTGGTGGGCCTTCGGCGCCGACACCGCGCCCAGCTACGCGCACGCGGATCAGCACGTGATCGCGTTCCATCCGAAGTACAACGGCAAAAAGAACCGGGTCCTCTATGTGGGAAACGACGGCGGCGTCTTCCAGACACGAAATGCCCTCGCCGCCACGGAAAAGGGGGAGGCGGCGGGCTGCGAGCCCTCGCGGGTCAAGGTGCCCTGGAACGGGCTCAACCACGACTACGGCTCGGTCCAGTTCTATTATGGCGTGCCGCGCGCGGACGGCGAGAGCTACCTTGGTGGCACGCAGGACAATGGCGTGGTGCTCGGGAGCGACGGCGGAGGGCGCAACACGTGGCAGATGCTCATATCCGGCGACGGTGACATGGTGGCCGCCGATCCGGAAGATCCCGATATCCTCTATGCCCGTGTCAACGGAAGCGCCAGCGTCCTGAAGTCGGTGGACGGCGGCGCCACCTTCACGGTCGCCACCGCAGGCTTGACGGACTCCCTGGGGCTGGTCGGGCAGTTCCTGATCGAACCGTCGAAGGCGAAGCGCCTGTGGTTCGCGGGGGTGAACGGGGTCTGGCGCAGCGAAGACGGTGCGACAACCTGGACGCCGGTCAGCAAGCCTCATGGCGAGATCAGCAGCAGCTCCAGCGCGCTGGCCGTTTCCCAGGTGGACCCGAACCGGGTGCTGGTGGGGACCTCCAACGGCTACATCCACCGTTCGACTGCCGCGCTCTCGGCGACCGGGGAGACCGAATGGCCGCGGTCCCGCCCCCGGACTGGAAGTGTTTCCTGGATCGCCTTCGATCCGGTCGATCCTGACGTAGCCTACGCCACCTACTCGAATTTTTCGCTTTTCGAGGACGGCCACGTCTGGAAGACGACGGACGGCGGCGTGACCTGGAATCAGATCGACGGCACGGGGGAAGGCGCCCTTCCCGATCTGCCGGTACACACCATCGCGGTCGATCCCACGCAGACGGATCGCCTGTACGTGGGGACCGACCTCGGCATCTTCGTCTCGCTCGACGGCGGCGGCTCGTGGGCGGTGGAGGAAGGGTTTTCACCCGTGATCACCGAGGCGCTGCAACTGGCGCGCCTCCCCAATGGAGAGACATGGCTGTTCGCCTTCACCTATGGGCGAGGGGTGTGGAAGGTGAGGTTGTAGGCTCCCGCCATGCCCGCTCCCAAACCCGGCCTTCGCGTCTCACTCGAACAGGCCCGCCGCGCGTTCGTCAGCGCTCAGGGGTTTCCTCCTCGGCCGGGACGTTCCGTGGTCCAGGTGCTGGAGGAGACCGGCTTCGTCCGGACTCTCGGCGGGTCGGACATCTACCTTGCCTTGCGGGCGCGGGTGCCTGGGATGCGTAGGGAGGATCTGGAGGGGGTGGTCGAGGCGCACGAGGCGCAGATCGTCCCCGCCGTGCACGGGTGCATGTACCTGGTGCCGCGCCGGGACGTCCCCCTGGCCTTGAGGATGGCGGACGTGGTCTCCCGCTCCCGGCACGAGCGCGACCAGAAAAAGGCGGGCATCCGGTCCGGGGAGGTGGAGGAGGTCGGCAAGGCGGCCTTGCAGGTGCTCCGGGAGAGCGGTCCCCTCACCACGGACGCTTTGCGCAAGGCTCTGCCTCCCGGAATCGTTCGCAGCCTTGGCGACGTGGGCAAGAAGCTGGGGATCTCCTCACCGCTGCCAGGGGCGCTCCGGATGCTCGAATTAGACGGCCAGGTCGAGCGCACGCTCGAGGGCCGCCGCCTGGA
>DASUNJ010000033.1:0-11366 GCA_036277235.1 Thermoanaerobaculia bacterium
GTCGATGGTGCCGGTGGCCGGCTCCGCATACACCTACGCCTACGCGACGCTGGGCGAGCTGTTCGCCTGGATCATCGGCTGGGACCTGGTGCTGGAGTACGCGGTGGGCGCGGCCACGGTCGCGAGCGGATGGTCCGGCTACTTCCAGAGCGCCCTGGGCGGCATCGGCATCACCCTGCCCACGGCCATCAACGGCCCGGTCGTGAACTACGACCCGGAGCTCGGCAGGCTGGTCGCCACCGGCTCGATCATCAACCTGCCGGCGCTGCTCATCGTGGCCGTGGTCACGATCATCCTGGTCGTCGGCATCCGGGAGAGCGCCGGGATCAACGCGGTCATGGTGGGAATCAAGGTGGTGGCGGTCTTCTTCGTGATCGGCGTGGGCGCGTTCTACATCAACCCCGACAACTGGAAGCCGTTCGCGCCGTACGGGTTCTCGGGCCTGAGCCTCTTCGGCCAAACGGTCGCGGGCCAGACCGATCCCGGAGGCCGGCCGCTCGGCATGCTCGCGGGCGCGGCGCTCGCCTTCTTCGCGTACATCGGCTTCGACTCGGTCTCGACCCACGCCGAGGAATCGAAGAACCCTCAGCGCGACGTCCCCATCGGGATCATCGCCTCGCTCACCCTCTGCACGGTGCTCTACCTGGCGGTCGTGGCGGTCCTGACGGGCATGGTGCCCTACAACGAGCTGGACATCCAGGCGCCGGTGGCGGACGCTTTCGAGCGGGTGGGGCTGGGCTGGGCGCGCCTGCTCATGGGGGTGGCCGGGGCGGCGGGGATCACCTCGGTACTGCTGGTCCTGATGCTGAGCCAGCCGCGCGTGCTCCTCGCCATGGCGCGCGACGGCCTGCTCCCCCAGGGTTTCTTCGGCGACATCCACCCGCGCTTTCGCACGCCCTGGAAGTCGACGGTCGCGACCGGCCTGTTCGTGGGAACGCTCGCGGCCTTCCTGCCGATCCAGGTGCTGCTCTCCCTGGTCAGCATGGGGACGCTCCTCGCCTTCGTGATCGTCTGCGCGGCGGTGCTCATCATGCGCCGCACGCACCCGGACATCGAGCGCCCGTTCCGCGCGCCGCTGGTGCCCCTGGTGCCGATCCTGGGGATCGCCGCCTGCCTGCTCCTGATGTTCTCGCTCCCCGCGGAGAACTGGCTCCGGCTGCTGGTCTGGCTGCTGATCGGCATGGCCATCTACTTCGGCTGGGGCCGGAGGCACAGCCTGCTGCTAAACTCCCGCGAATGATCGGGATCGGAGAGAGCCCCCCGCGGCCGGACGGCTTCGCCAAGGTCACGGGCGCGGCCCGGTACGTCGACGACGTGACCTTCCCCGGGATGATGCACGGCGCGACCGTGCGCAGCCCCCACCCTCACGCACGTATCCTCGCCATCCGCTGGTTTCCCGAGAGAGCGCCCGCCGGGGCGCTCTGCCTCACCGCGGCCGACCTCCCCGGCCCCAACGGCGTGCAGCTCATCGACGACGGCTGGCCGATCCTGGCGGCGGACACCGTCCGGCACGTAGGCGAGCCCGTCGCCCTCGTCGCGGCCCCGACCCTGCTCGCCGCCCGCCAGGCGCTCGCCGCCGTGGAGGTCGACTACGAGCCGCTCCCCACCGTGCTCGACATGGACGATCCCGAGCCGCTCCCCCCTCTCTACGAGATCGGGATGGACAGCGGCAACGTGGAAGCCGGGCTCGCCCAGGCCGCGCACGTAATCGAGGGAGAATGGCGGACCGGACACCAGGAGCACATCTACATCGAGTGCCAGGGAATGATCGCCTGGGAGGAAGACGAGGGAATCACGGTCCTCGGCTCCATGCAGTGCCCGTACTACGTACACAAGGCCCTGGTCCACGCCTTCGACCTGCTGCCGGAGAGGGCGCGCGTGCGGGTCTCGGCCGTGGGCGGCGGGTTTGGCGGTAAGGAAGACTTCCCGAGCGCCCTTGCCATCCACGCGGCCCTGCTCGCCAAGGCCTCCGGCAATCCGGTCAAGATGATCTACGACCGCCACGAGGACATCGTGGCCACGACCAAGCGCCACCCGGCGATCGTCCGCCACCGCGCGGGGGTCGATGCCGACGGCCGGTTGCTCGCCCTGGACATCGAGATTCTGATGGACGGCGGCGCTTACGGCACGCTCTCCTCGGTCGTTCTCTCCCGCGCCCTCCTCCACTCCTTCGGCCCGTACCGCTGCCCGAACGTGCGCATCCGTGGCAAGGTGCTGCGGACCCATACGGCGCCGAACAGCGCCTTCCGCGGCTTCGGCGCGCCGCAGGTGGAGTTCGCGCTGGAGCGCCAGATGGACAAGATCGCCCGCGCCGTAGGGCTCGATCCTCTGGAGATCCGGCTGCGCAACGTCGTCGAGCCCGGGGACCGCCTGCCCACCGGCCAGGTCCTGGACGGGAGCACCTCGGCCCGGCTCTGTCTCGAAGAGGCCGCGTCCCGCACCCGCTTCCGCGAGCGCTGGCTGGAGCTGGAGGAAGCCCGAAGCCGTCAGGACGGTCACGGCCCGATGCGCGGGATCGGCATCTCGCTCTATTTTCATGGCGCCGGCTTCACCGGCAACGGCGAGCGCCGGATGAAATCGCCGGTCACGGTGCGCCTCGTGGAAGATGGCCGCATCGAGATCCTGACCGCGATGACCGACATGGGGCAGGGATGCGGCGCAGTTTTTACTCAAATCGCGGCGGCCGCGGCCGGGGTCGGACCCGAGGACCTGGTCTTCGCCGAGCCGGACACCGCCGCGGTCCCCGACTCCGGCCCGACCGTGGCCTCGCGCACCACCATGATCGTGGGCAACCTGATCGCCCGCGCCGTCTCGGAGCTGCGGGATCGGGTGCTCGCGTCGCATGGGGACGAGAATCGTTTTCGCCATTTTCGCGATATTGCCCGCGAGTACCGCCGGACAGAGGGTCCGCTCGAGATCACGCTCCACCACGAGCCGCCGGAGACGCAGGCCTTCGACGAGTCCACCTACCAGGGCGCGGCCTATCCGACCTACGCCTGGGGGTCCGACGTGGTCGAGGTGGAGGTCGATCCCGACACCCTGGCCGTCCGCCCGCTTCATGTCACGGCGGTCTGCGAGGTCGGCCGGGCGATCCATCCGACCCTGTGCGCGGGCCAGATCGAGGGCGGCACGCTCCAGGCGATCGGCTGGGCGCTCATGGAAGAGGTCAAGCTCGACAAGGGGCGCTACCTCAACGACCGGCTCGCCACCTACATCATCCCCACCATCCTGGACACCCCGCGGATGGACATTCACCTGCTGGAGCGGCCCTGGGAGGGCGGCCCGTTCGGAGCCAAGGGAGTCGGCGAGCTGCCCATGGACGGCGGCGCCCCCGCGGTCGCCCAGGCCATCGAAAACGCCACCGGGGTAATGGTGACCGGGATTCCTGCCACGCCGGAGCGGCTCCTGCGCTGGACGGCAGAGGGACAGAGGGTATGAACGTACCGTTCACGGTCAACGGGGAATCCGTCGAGGTCGACGGGCATGCGATGGAGCGGCTGCTCGACGTCCTGCGGACGCAGCTCGGGCTCACCGGCACTAAAGAGGGCTGCGGCGAAGGGGAGTGCGGAGCCTGCACCGTGCTGCTCGACGGCGAGCCCGTCCTCTCCTGCCTGGTGCCGCTCCTCCAGTGCACAGGCCGCCGGATCGAGACGGTCGAAAGCCTCTCCGAGGGTCCCGCCCGGACGTTCCTGGAGCGGTTCGTGGCCACCGGCGGCGTTCAGTGCGGCGCCTGTACGCCCGGCATCGTGGTCACCGCCTGGGCGCTCCTCCAGCGCAGCCCCGCGCCGACCGAGGCGGAGACCCGCGAGGCCCTGGCCGGGAATCTCTGCCGTTGCACCGGCTACGAGGGCATCTTGAGGGCCATCAAGTCATGACCGCCGTTCAGCCCCATTCGCTGGAAGAGGCGGTCCGGTATCTGGAAGGAGATCCCGGCCTCGTCCCCACCGCCGGCTGCACCGACCTGATGGTCCGCGGCGTCGAGGCGCTCCATCAAATGGACCGGGTGATCGACCTGCTGGGAATCCCGGAGCTGCGCGGCATCCGGGAGGTCGAAGGCGGATTGGAGATCGGCGCCACCACTCCCTTCTCGGAAATCCGCCGGTCGGCCGCGGTCCGTTCCGCCTTTCCAGCCCTGGCCGACGCTGCCGGGCAGATCGGTGGCTGGCAGATCCAGAACCGGGCCACCCTGGGGGGCAACCTGGCGAACGCGAGCCCGGCGGGCGACTCGCTGCCTGTCCTTCTCGCCCTGAACGCGACCGTCGTGCTGGCGAGCGCCCGCGGCTTCCGGGAAATCCCCTACGACGATTTCCACTCCGGCTACCGCAAGACGGCACTCCAGCCCGGGGAGATCGTGACCCGCATCCGTCTGCCATTCCTCCCGGCGGGCACGGTCCAGGCGTTCAGGAAGGTGGGGACGCGCGAGGCCCAGGCGATCAGCAAGGTCGTCGTAGCCATGGCCGGGAGGATCGAGGACGGCCGCATCGCCGATCTCCGCCTTGCCGCCGGGAGCGTCGCACCGACCCCCATCCGACTGCGCGCCGCCGAAGACGCGGTCCGCGGCCAGGCACCCGGACCCGAGGCCGCCGCTCTCGCCGGTCGGGAGGCCGCCGGAGCCGTCACACCCATCGACGACGTCCGCTCCACCGCGGAGTACCGAAGCTTCGCCCTGGAACGGGTGGTGCGGCGGATGGTGCTGGAGCTGGGGTAGGGGTCTATCCCATACAATACACTCGTGAAGAACGACCTCTACCACCACCTGACCAAGCTGCGGGAGAGCCTTCCAGAGCTAGCCGCCCGCTTCCGCGTCCACGCTCTCGGGGTTTTCGGCTCCTACGTCCGTCATGAGGAAGACCCGGACAGCGACCTTGATGTCCTGGTCACCTTCGATGAGGTACCCGGCCTCCTCACCTTTCTTGCGCTCGAGAACTACCTGTCGGATCTCCTGGGAGTCAGGGTAGATCTCGTCATGAAAGATGCGTTGAAGCCGCAGATCGGCAGAAGGATTTTGAACGAGGTCATACCTGTATGAAAGGAGCCCGCTCCCACAGCGACTATCTGGCTGACATGCTGGAAGCCATGGGCAAGGCCCGACAGTTCGTAGAAGGGATGAGCTTCGATCAGTTCTCGAAAGACGACAAGACGATCTATGCCGTGATCCGCGCCCTGGAGATCATCGGCGAGGCTGCGAAGCGAATTCCGGCGGAGGTGAAGGCGCAGCGGTCGGATGTCCCCTGGCGAGAAATCGCCGGCATGAGAGACAAGCTGACCCACGACTACTTCGGAGTCAATCTCGTCGTGGTTTGGAAGACGGTGACCGAGGATCTCGCCTCTCTGGAAAGAAGCATTCGCAGCCTGATCGAAAACACCTGATGGCGACCACTCTCCACTTCGACACCCGCCGCGGCCTCGTCGACCGGCTGCGGAATGCCAACCTCGAATTCAACCGGCACTTTCCAGGTGATTCGGGACGGCGACAACCCGTGCATACGGTCTATGGCGGAGCGCACCTGTTCAAGGCCGACACGGCCTCGCGGCTCGGCGCCCTGGCACTCCGTGCCTTGGAAGAGTACGCGCCCGAGCCCGCGGACCTCGTTGAGGTGGCGGAGCTCTCCGAGGAGCTTGCGCCGAAGATCCACGAGCGGGTGATCGAAAAGCTCCGCCGCGAGCCGGTGGAGGACTTCCGCGCCGACTTCGAGGACGGCTACGGCAACCGGCCGGACGACGAGGAGGACGGCCACGCCCAGGCCGTGGCCCGGGAGATGGCTGCCGGCATGGCCGCCGGCACGCTGCCCCCTTTCATTGGCATCCGCATCAAGCCGTTCACCGAGGAACTGCGGGAGCGCTCCTTCCGCACCATCGATCTCCTGCTCACCGCGCTCACCCGGGAAACGGGAGGCCGGCTGCCGGACAACTTCGTGGTCACCCTCCCAAAGGTGACGATCCCCGAGCAGGTCGCGGCGCTGACCGATCTCTTCGACCTTCTGGAGCCGGCGCTGCATCTGCCCGAAGACTCGCTCCGCCTGGAGATCATGGTGGAGACCGCGCAGTCGATCCTCGATGCGCAGGGGCGCTGCCCCCTACCGCTCCTGGTGAATGCCGCCCGCGGCCGGTGCGTTGCCGCCCACTTCGGCACCTACGACTACACGGCCTCGTGCAGCATCACGGCGGCCCACCAGAGCATGGACCACCCCGCCTGCGATTTCGCCAAGCACATGATGCAGGTCGCCTTCGCGGGCACGGGCATCCAGATCTCGGACGGGGCCACCAACGTCCTCCCCGTGGCGCCGCATCGAGGGGATGACCTGACCGCCGAGCAAATCGCGGAGAACCGCGCGGTCGTCCACGACGCCTGGTGGCTCCACTCCCAGCACATCCGGCATTCGCTGATCAATGCCTTCTATCAGGGCTGGGACCTCCACCCCGCGCAACTGGTCACCCGCTACGCCACGGTCTTCGCTTTCTTCCTGGAAGGGCTCGACGCCGCCTCCGAGCGCCTCCACAACTTCGTGCAGAAGGCCGCCCAGGCGACACTGGTGGGAGATGTCTTCGACGACGCGGCGACCGGGCAGGGACTCCTCAACTACTTCCTGCGCGCCGTCAACTGCGGGGCGCTCTCCGAAGAGGAGGCGTTGGAGCGGTCGGGGCTCACCCTGGAAGAGTTGCGGGGGCGGTCGTTTGTCAAGATTCTCGCGAACCGCCGGGGGTGAACGACTGGTTCATCTCCAACGCTTCGTGCAAGGCGGAACGAAGGTTCTCCAGCAACTCCTCTCGCGTGTGGCCTTGGGAGTTCACGCCAGGGATCTCTTCAACCCAACCAATCCACCAGTCACCGTCGCGCTGGATAACCGCCGAGTAAGTCGCCTTCATGATTTCCGCCGGAGCGTGGCCTCGATCAGCCCGTAGGGTTCCAAAGTCGCCACAAAAACTTCGTTGCGGTTCTCCAATCCGAAGCGGGAGAGGTCCACCGGAATGTGGTGGATGTTCGGCATCGCCAGATGGATCTCCTCCACGTCCGCAGTCTCCAGCGCGGCAGCTCCCATGGCGTAGAGGGTCTGCTGCACCGAACGGCTGTCGTGATCTACGAAGACCTCGAGGAGCCGGTGCCTGACCTCGCTCCAGCGCTCGTTGAAGGGGATGTCCAGCCGGCTGTAGGTCCACGCGGCGCGGACCGACGTAGCGAGCAGGCGGTCCGAGGTCTCCGCGAGGGTCGTGTAGCGGTCTCGCGGGAAACCCTCGAAGGCGGACTTCGCGGTCTTCATCACCACCAGGTCCTCGATCCCCGCCACCACCTTCGCGCCGTCCCGGGTGCGGGTCACCACGGCCGTCCGCCTCTCGCTTCCCGCCCGGCGGAAGGCATGGGGATGAAGCCGGTCCCAGAGGTGCTCGGTCAGCTCGACGCGGGCGCTCGCCACCTGGCCCTGGAGAAAGTGATCGGCCAGGAGGAGCCCGAAGCTTTCAATATCCTCCAGAGGATGATCGGCCGCCAGGGCGTAGACCGTGTTCTTCATCGTGTCCGTGGGCAGGACTTGGCTGTTGTCGCCCTCGGTGTAGGCCGTCTCGAAGTCCCCTTCCAGGCGGATGGCGACCGTGACGTCCTTCAGCTCGTGGATCTCCGGACCGCGCCGGACGGTCACCAGGCGCACCGCGGACTTCCCGTAGCCATTTCCGGCCAAAATTACAGGCATCAGCTCCCCCGGTAGGTCGAATAGCCGTACGGGCTCAACAAGAGGGGCACATGATAATGCTGCCCTGCATCCCGGACACGGAACTCGATGACGGCCGTCGGATAGAAGGATTCGATCCCCTGCGCTCCGAACCAGGTGGCGAGGTCGAAGGTGATCCTCCAGACCCCCTTGCGCAGAGGGATCGCCAGGATCTGCAGCGCACGGCCATTGGCATCGGTGAGAGCGCGGCCGGCTGGGTTCCATCCATTCTCCCAGACGTGCAGCAGGATGGGCACTCCTGCGGCCGGCAGGCCCCGCGAGGTGTCGAGCACGTGAGTCGTGATTCCTACTGCCACAGGAGCTTCTCCAGTCGTAGACGGGTGATCTTCCGTTGCTCCCCTGCGGCCACCATGATCTCGGCCTGCGGGCCGTTGCCCAAGCGCTCGCCAAGCAGGCCGAGCATCTCGAAGGCGCTCTTGCCGGTGGCGCAAACCAGGAAGACGTGGCCGAAGCGCTGCTCGTAGAGACGGTTGGCCTCGGCCAGTTGCGCCAGGATCTCGGGCGAGGCCTCATCGGTGCCGGACTGCTCCTGCGCCGCCCAACGGCTCCCGGTATCTCCTCCGGCGCCGCCTCCGGCCGACCGCTCCCCGATGCGGGGGTGGGCCGCGAACGCCTCCAGCCAATCGTCGCGGTCGAGCGCGTCGAAAGCGCGGTCGGAAGAGGCATAGAGATCGTGCGGCGCGTGAAACGGCCGGTCCCGTGCGACCTTGGCCGCCCAGGTCCGGGAGCCGCAGCAGGCCAGGAGCTGCTCCTCCACCTCGTCTTCCGGCCGGACGTTCAGCAGGACGAGCGGGCTCACCCGGCCGAAAACCCGCAGCCGCGCCACGCCGCCATCCGGATGGATGCCGAGCCGGACGTGCGTGTACGGCCCGTCCGAGAGAAGATCGTCGAAGCGGTGGAGCGTGTGCGGCCGGAGCGGAGTCTTGGGGAGGATCTCCATCCAACTGAAGGTCGGAGACGACAGCGCCTCGGCGTAGGCTCCGGGCGCGTAGATCCCCTCTACCCAGGCGCTCCCGGGGGCATTGCCCTTGAAGTGCGAAGTGTCGATCTCCAGGCGCTGGACCGCGCCGGGCGCGCCCAGGCTCACGATCGCCCAGTCGAAGCCCTCGCCGCGCCGCCGCCGGGTCTCCCAGCCGTCATGCATGCCGCGCGGCGGACCCGGCAGGATCAGGTTGTGACGGTTGCCGAAGAACATGTCGCTGCAGGCCAGGACGCGCCCGCCGTTCTCGACCCCGGCGAGATCGAGCTCGCTCTGGAGCCGGTCGAGCCGCACCCAGTCCGGCACCGCCTCGCCATGCACCCGGAGGCGGGCGACGCCGCCGTCCGGATAGATGCGGAAGAGGAGGTGGGTGACCCGCCCGATATCCCCGACCTGAAAAAAGTTCCGGGAATCCCCCCGCAGTGGGGCGCGCGGCAGGATCACCGTCCACTTCACGTTTTCCTCGAACAGCTCGTCGGCCGTGGGATAGCCCTCGACCGCGCAGGCCTCCAGGGAGCACTGGTCGGGGAAGTTCCCCTTGAAGTGCGCGGTGTCCACGACTACGCCGCGAGGCACCCCTGGCAGGCCGAGGCGGATCAGGCACCAGTCGTGGCCGGGCTCGCGGCGGCGGCGGGTCTCCCAGCCGTCCATCCACTTGCCGACGTCCGTGTACTTCCCTTCGATCCAGACCGGGGCCGCGGCTTTCAGCAGGTTCTCCTTGGGAGCGAAGAAATCGTCGTTCGCGGCCAGCACGGCGCCGCCCAGGCGCTCGGCCGCCAGGTCCACCAGCTCGGTGAAATCGCTCATCCCGCTCCTTTCAGCAGCCTGCCGGCAGTGTCCGCAGGGGGGCCGGGGAAATCGCCGTCATGATAGACCGTCTCGCCCCGGAGAAGCGTCCTGCGTACGATCCCATTCAGCGTCCGGCCGGCATAGGGGGTGAGCTTGTGGCGGTGCTGGAGCGCCTCGGGCTCCACCCGGAAGCTCTCCTCGGGCTCCCAGATCACCAGGTCGGCGTCGAAGCCGGGCTGGATGGCGCCCTTGTTCGCAAGGCCGGCGAGGCGGGCGGGATTGCGGGACATCCAGAGGGCCAGGTCCTGGAGCGAAAACCCGCGCTCCCGCGCTCCGGTCCAGACCGCGGGCAGCGCGAGCTGGAGCGAGGCGATGCCGCCCCAGGCTTCCCGGAACCCTCCGCGCTTCAGCTCCGGCGGGCTCGGCGAGTGGTCGGTGGCGACGAGGTCGATCAGACCTTCGCGCAGAGCCTCCCAGAGGCGCTCCCGGTTCTCTCGCGAGCGGATCGGCGGAGCGCACTTGAAAGCCAATGCGCCGTCGGGGATCTCCTCGGCCGCGAAAGTCAGGTAGTGCGGGCAGGTCTCGACCGTGATCGGCAGATCCCTCCTCGCCTTCCGCAGCAGGGGAAGCGCCTCCGCGGTGGCGAGATGGACGATGTGGACCCGGGCCCCCAGCTCGCGCGAGAGCCGGATGAGGAGATCGATGGCCTCGGTCTCCGCCGCGTCCGGCCGGGAGCGGAGGTAGTCGTCATAGCGATCTCCCTCGCAGGTCCCGAGTGGCCCCGGCAGCTCGGCATGGACGAGGAGGACGGCGCCGTTCAGCCGGGGCATGGCCTCGCGCAGGTCGGCCTCGGTCACATGCTGGAACTCCTCCACGCCCGAGGGGACCAGAAACGCCTTGAAGCCCAGCACGCCGTCCTCGATCAGCCCTGCGATCTCCTCCGAGTTGCCCGGAACGACGCCCCCCCAGAAGCCGACGTCCACCCGGCACTTCCCCCTCGCGGCCTCCCTCTTCGTCCGCAGGGCCTCCCGCGTGGTCGTAGCCGGGATGCTGTTGAGCGGCATGTCCACCAGGGTGGTGATCCCCCCCGCCGCCGCTGCCCGGGTGGCCGTCTCGAAGCCCTCCCAATCGGTCCGTCCCGGCTCGTTGATGTGGACGTGCGTATCGACCAGCCCCGGCATCACCACCGCCTCCCCCGCCTCGATCACAGGCACGTTTGGAGGAAGGCCGTCCCACTCCCCCACGGCCGCAATCCTCCCCTCCTCGACGTGGATCGAGGCCGGGGCAATCCCGCCGGAAGTCACCACCCGGCGTCCGCGGACTACGAGATCGGTGGGCATCGGAACATTCTTCCACAGACCCGCTTGACATTGGCCCACACTTCTCGGATAATCGAATTGTCATGAGCGACCTCCGCCGATACGCCAACCGCTTCGACGCTCTGAGCCATGAGGTCCGGCTTCGGATCCTGGGCCGGCTCCGGAGGGCGCATCCGGATGGGATGGTCGTCGGCGAGATCCAGCAGGAGATCGGGGTGCCTGCCTCCACCCTGTCGCATCACCTGGAGGTCCTGTTTCACGAAGGACTGGTCCAGCAGCGCCGCGAGGGCCGGTTCCTGCGCTACACCACGGACGAGCAGGGCCTCGAGGAGTTGCTGCACTTCCTCAAGACCGAGTGCTGAGCGCAAAATTTTTTTGGAGATACGATTCGATCCTTCTGGTTGAGTAGATACAACATCTGAAACCCGGCGACGCCACGAAGGCGCCGGCCGGTTCATCCCCCGAGGGGGAAAAAGGAGAATCCAAATGCCCAGAGTCCCACTGTACATGCACCGCGTCGCAGGTTGGGAGGTGACCAACACGGGCCTGACCGCG
>DASUNJ010000034.1:0-6141 GCA_036277235.1 Thermoanaerobaculia bacterium
GTCGCCCGCCACGAGCACCGGGTGCTTGCCGCGCTTCTTGAGCCGCTTGGCGAGCTTGCCCGCGGTGGTCGTCTTGCCCGAGCCCTGGAGGCCGCAGAGCATGATGACCGAGGGACGGCCGTCGAGGCGGATCTCGGTCCCCTCCTCGCCGAGGAGGGAGGCGAGCTCGTCGCGCACGATCTTGACCACCTGCTGGGCGGGGGTGAGGCTCTCGAGCACCTCCTGCCCGAGCGCGCGCTCGCGCACCCGCTCCACGAAAGGCTTCACGACCCGGAGATGGACGTCCGCCTCGAGCAGCGCCAGTCGGATCTGGCGCAGCGCCGCTTCCAGGGTTTCGGGAGTGACCTTGCCCTCGCCCTTGAGCTGGCGGAAGACGTCCTGGAGCTTTCCTTGCAAACCGTCGAACATGGATTGTGACTACCTCGGATGGGCGGGATTTCCCCGCGTGGACCGCGGATTATACTCTGCCGCCATGGAACGACGCGCGAAGATCATGGCCACCCTGGGGCCGGCGAGTGTGGAAGAGGGGGTCCTCAGGGGTCTCGTCCGCGCAGGCGTCGACCTCTTCCGGTTCAACCTCTCCCACGGCACCCAGGCCGACCACCGCAAGGCGCTCGCAACGGTGCGCCGCGTGGCGGCCGAAGAGCGCTGCCATCTGCCCGTGGTGCTGGACCTCATGGGTCCCCGCTACCGCCTGGGCACCATCTCGGAGAAGGAGCGCCTTCTGGAGCCCGGTCAGGAGCTGGTCCTGACCTCGCACGCCTCCGGCACCGACCTGCCCGTCGAGGAGGGCATCCTGGAGCACCTGGAGGCCGGCGAGCGGGTGCTCATCGACAGCGGGCTCATCGAGCTGCGCGTCGAGGCCAACGAGGGCGAGCGGGTGCGCGTCCGGGTCATCAACGGCGGACCGGTCAAGACCCGCAAGGGGATCAACCTCCCCGACACGAACCTCCCCTTCGACATTTCCGAAAAAGACCGCTCCGACATCGCCTTCGCGGTCCAGGAGGGGGCTGATTACCTGGCGGCGAGCTATGTGGGCGAGGCCGCCCACATCCAGTCGCTGCGCGAGGTGGTCTCCCAGGTCGGCGGCCAGGCCGGCGGACGCATCCCCATCATCGCCAAGCTGGAGCGGGCCACCGCGCTCAGCCACCTGGACGAGATCGTCGAGGCCGCGGACGGCATCATGGTGGCCCGCGGCGACCTGGGCGTCGAGGTCCCCCTCCATACGGTGCCGGTCCATCAGAAGCGGATCGTGGCTGCCGGCCGGCGGGCGGGCAAGCCGGTCATCGTGGCCACCCAGATGCTCGAGTCCATGATCGAGCAGCCGCGGCCCACCCGCGCCGAGGCCACGGACGTGGCCAACGCGGTCTTCGACGGCGCCGACGCCTTGATGCTCTCCGGCGAGACGGCGGCGGGCAGGTACCCGGTGGCCGCGGTCCAGACCATGGTGAAGATCATCGAGGAGGCCGAGAGCTACGCCCGCGAGCGCGCCAACGAGGAGGACCTCGACCAGCCCCTCGGGTATGCCCACGCCCGGCGCTCCTTCGAGATGGACCCCACGGCCCAGGACGAGCACGAGGGGGAGCTGGACGTGCCCGACATGGTCTCGGCCGCGGCGGTCTACGTGGCCGACGAGCTCAAGATCTGCCGCATCGTCGCCTTCAGCCAGAGCGGCTTCACCGCCCGGCTCGTGGCCCGTTACCGTCCGACCGCTCCGATCATGGCCTTCACCCCCGACGCGCGGATCGCGCGCCAGCTCCAGCTCGTCTGGGGGGTCCGCCCGCTGGTGAACGACACCGAGGTCGGCACCCTGGACGAGGTCGTGCAGATGGTCGAGCGCAACCTGCGCGACGCGCGGCTGGCGGCGCCCGGCGACCGCATCCTGATCCTGATGGGCCACCCGATCCGGGACCGGCCGCTGACCAACCTGATGCGGGTCCATCGGATCCGTCCGGCGTAGAGAGAGGGAGGGGACCTGCCATGTTTCCGATCCGCGACGTGAACCCGAGGCGCCATCGACGGCCCGTGGTAACGGTGGTCCTGATTGTGGTGAACGCCCTGATGTTCTTCTACGAGCTCTCCCTGGGCGAGCGCCTGGAGGGCTTCCTGATGTCCTCGGCCTTCATCCCGGACCGGATGTTCGACGGCGGGGCGATCACCCTGGGCGAGTGGGTCCCCGGCTTCCAGAGCGCTCTCCTCTCCATGTTCCTCCATGGCGGCTGGATGCACTTCCTCGGCAACATGCTCTTCCTCTGGATCTTCGGCGACAACATCGAGGACCGCCTGGGCCACCTCAAATACCTGGTCTTCTACCTGCTCGCCGGCCTCGCGGCCACGTTCGTCTACGCCTACGTCAGTCCGCAGTCGGGCATCCCGGCGATCGGAGCGAGCGGAGCCATCGCGGGGGTGCTCGGGGCCTACCTCTTCCTCCATCCCATGGCCCGCATCGTGACCGTCGTCTGGATCGTCTTCATCATCCGCCTCGTGCAGATCCCGGCGATCGTCTACCTTCCCATCTGGTTCCTGATCCAGGCCTGGTCCGGGTATGCCTCGCTCGACGCCACCACGCCCGAGGAGGCCGGAGGCGTGGCCTGGTTCGCGCACATCGGCGGCTTCGTCGCTGGACCGATCCTGCTGCTCCTGCTGGGTGGGTTCCGCAAGCCGCGGCCGGTGAGCGCCTTGTCTTGAGACGCCTTTTCTTGCTAGCCGGGCTGCTCTTGGCGCTCGGTCTGATTGACGGGTTCTGGCTGGAGCCACAGAAGCTCCTGTTCCAGGACACGGTCCGGATCGGGCTCGACGCACCGCCTCTCCGCGCCGTCCACCTGAGCGACCTCCACATCTCGAAGGACCGTCCCCTGCTCCGCCGCCTGCTGCAACGGACCGCGGCGGCCGATCCCGATTTGATCCTGATCAGCGGCGACTTCATCCGCGACGAGGGTGAGATGACCCGGAAGGTCGCGGCTACCGCGGCCTTCGTCACCGAGCTGCGGCGGATCGCGCCGGTGATCGCGGTCCAGGGGCACAGCGAGCACCAGGGGGAGGTGATCGCGGCGCTCGACCGCGCCGGGGCCATGCTCCTCTCGAACGAAGGCCGGCGGATCGGCCGCGGCGGACGCATCCTGCTCCTGGGGCTCAACCAGCAGGTTGGCTACGACACCTGGGGCTTCGCGTGGCGGTCGCCGTTCCGGACCGTCCGATGGCAAGGGGAGCCCTTCTACGGCGGCTACAGGAAGACGGCGTTCCGGAATTTCTACAGCCATTGGGACCCCGCTCCCCTCGGCTTGACGGACGAGAGCGGCCCGCTCTCCTGGAGCGGCTACGACGTGGCCTGCGACACGCTGATCGACGGCCAGGACACGGGCACGGGGCTGGTGGTACACAGCCGGTTCGTCCTGGGAGAGGACCGGATGTACAGCCTGGCCCGGGGACGCGGGAGGGGGCTGCCCGGCACGTTCTCGCTCTGGGCGCGGGGGACCGTGCTCGCCGGGGACCTCGACACGGGCGTGGTCCCCGAGCCGGGCCGCTGGTACCGGATGCGCGTGCGGACCGAGGTGACAGAGGAGGCCGTGCGGGTGCTCGCCCGTGTCTGGCGCGCGGACCGTCCCGAGCCGCGGGAGTGGCAGGCGCGGGGCGAGGACCGCTCCCGCCACCGGGTCGAAGCGGGCACGGCGGGGCTCTGGACCTGGGGAGGGGGCACGGTCGTCTACCGCAACCTGCGGGTCACGAAGGGAAGTGAAGCGCTGCTGACGGCTCCCCTCGCCGGCCAGAACAAGCCCCAGGGATTCCGCGAAGGCGCCCGGGGGACCCGTCTCGCCCTGGCCCTCGCGCGCAGCCCGTACGTTCCCCAGGGGATACCCACCGTGGTGCTCTCCCACACGCCTGCCGTGGTGCTGGAAGCCTCACGCCGCGGAATGGACGCGGTCCTCGCCGGCCACACTCACGGCGGCCAGGTGCGCCTGCCCTTCCTCGGAGCCCTGACCACCCGCGACTCCCTGGGAGCCCACTACGACTACGGCCGCTACCACTTCCCCTCCCCCACCCCCCGCGGCCTGACGACCCTCTACATCAACGCGGGGGTGGGCACCTCGGTGCTGCCCGTGCGCTTCTGGTGCCCGCCGCGGTTCGCCGTGGTGGAGCTGGGGAATCCAAAGGGCCTAAAGGACTCAAAGGACGTAAAGGACCCGGAAGACGTCCTTGATGTCCTTTAGGTCCTTTACGTCCTTTTGGTCCTTTCCGAGCCCTGTTAACCAGCCGCCTCGCTCCAGCGTCTCACTCGCGAAAGGAGACTTCAATGGACCGATGGCTCGTCGTACTTCTTCTGGGACAATTCGCCTTCATAGGCTTCATCATCTGGGTGGCCGCCCGGGCTCGGCAGGCCAGCCTGCGCCAACGCTCCGAGGAGCGCAACCGGCTCCTGGAGCGCTTCTCCTCGGGTGAAGAGCTGACCGCCTTCCTCAACTCCGAAGCAGGCGCCCGGCTCCTGAAGACGCGCAAGGGGTCCGACCACCCCACCCGCAAGATCGCCGGGGCCGTGTTCGCTGGAGTCATCACGCTCTTCATCGGCCTGGGGTTTCTCGTGGTCGTGTTCCAGGGGTGGGATCCCTCCGGGGGTAGGCTCATCGTGCCCGGGACCATCTGTGTCATGGTCGGGATCGGCATCCTGATCGCAGCCGGAATCTCCTCCTGGCTCTTCAGCCGCGCTGGACTGATGTCGGACCCGGAGCAGTGACTGGTCAAGTGAACGCCCTGCCGAAAGCCGGAGCGCACCAGGAAGCTCTCGAGCCGCGCCTGCTCACCGAGGCCGAGTTCGAGGGCTTCCACGCCCGGACGTCCCAGCCGCTCTGGGCCTACCTGCGCCGGATCTCCGGCGATCCGGCCCTGGCCGACGACGTCCTGCAGGAGAGCTACCTCCGGCTCCTGCGCCATCCGCCCTCCCCCGAACGGGACGAGCGGGAGCGCAAGGCCTATCTCTTCCAGATCGCCACCAACCTGATGCGCGACCGCTGGCGAGCCCGGGAACGGGAGCGCTCGGCGCTGGAGAGGCTCCTCTCCTTCTGGTCGCCCCGCCCGGAACGGAGCGGACTCTCCCTCGATATGGGTGCCGCGCTGGACCGCCTTCCGCCGCGGGACCGCGCCCTGCTCTGGCTCGCCCACGTCGAGGGCTACGACCACCGGGAGATCGCAAAGGTCCTGGGCTTGCAGGAGGGAAGCGTTCGCGTCATCCTCTTCCGGGCGCGGAAGAAGTTGGAAAGGGAGCTCGCATGAAGATGGAACAAGAGATTCAGGAAGGCCTGCGCCAGCTCGCCAAGGAAACTCGGCCGGCGAAGCCCCTCCCCAGCGCCGAGCAGCTCTGGTGGCGGGCCGAGGTCATCCGCCGGCTGGTCTCGCGCGAAGAGGCAGCCCGCAAGGCGGAGAAGCCTCTCCTCTGGACCCAGGCAGCCGGGCTGTTCCTGGTCGTCGCGTCGCTGCTCAGCCTCTTCGTCTTCGGAGAGCCGCGGTTCCTGGCCCTCCTCTTCGCGATCGTCGTGGCGCCGTTGACGGCCCTGCTCGCCTTCTTCTTCCTGCCGCGCGGGACGTGAGCCAGTTGTTGAGCGACCTGGGGCCCCCGCCCCCGCTGCCCGGGTTCATCGAGCGGCATCTCCCTTTCCGGCGGGGGCTCTTCACTCTCAAGACCGGCGAGCGCCTCCACCTGATCGACCAGGGGGACCCCGGCTCCCGGCCGGTTCTGATGATCCACGGCAATCCCACCTGGAGCTTCCTCTGGCGCAAGGTGATCGCGCTCCTGCCCGGCTTCCGCTGCGTGGCTCCCGACCTGCTGGGGCTCGGGCTCTCGGACCGGATCGACCACCATTCGGTCGAGCGCCACGGCACGGCCATCGCCGAGCTCGCCGAGGGGTTGGACCTGCGCGGGGTCATCCTGGTGGCTCAGGACTGGGGCGGACCGTTCGCGACCGAGGCGGCAAGACAGATTCCTGACCGGATCGCCGGGTGCGTGTTCGCCAACACGGTGGTGTCGCTGCCGGCGCATCCGAAGACGAGCCTGTTCCACCGCTTCGCGAGGACTCCGGTGGTGAGCGACCTGGTCTTCAAGGGGATCGGCTTTCCGCAGATCGCGCTCTGGATGGTCCAGGGGGACCGGCG
>DASUNJ010000035.1:0-11474 GCA_036277235.1 Thermoanaerobaculia bacterium
AGGAGTGGGACGGCTGGCTCGCGGCGCACGGAGAGACGGATGAGGTCAGTCGCAGGATCCGCCATCTCCAGGGCTTGGAGACCCTGGGCGCGGAGGTCTTCGTGGCCTCCGTGGATACGACCGATGTAAAGGGGCTGCGGATGGTGCGCGAGCAGGTGCGGCAGCGCTTCGGGGAGATCCATGGCGTCATCCATGCCGCAGGCGTGCCCCCGGGCGGACTGATGCAGCTCAAGGAGCGCGGCCAGGTCGCGGCCGTGCTCGCTCCGAAGGTGGAGGGGACGCTCGCCCTGGCCGATGTCTTCGGCGACCTGGATCTCGACTTCTTTGTCCTGTGCTCGTCGCTCAACTCCTTGTACGGAGTGTTCGGCCTCGTCGACCACTGTGCGGCCAATGCCTTCCTTGACCACTTCGCGCAGGCACGTTTCGCCAGGGGGCAAGGCTCGGTCCTGGCTGTGAACTGGGACACCTGGCTCCGCGTGGGCCAGGCGGCACAGGCCGGGCAGGCGTTCGCCCGCCGCGAGCGGGGGCAGCCCCCCGAGGGGGCCGAGACCGGGCACCCGCTGCTCGATGTCCTGGTCTCCGGACCGGGAGAGGGGGTTCACTTCCTGAGCCGCTTCCGCGCCGGCGAGCGCTGGGTCTACGACGAGCACCGGCTCCAGGGGAAAGAGGTCGTCCCAGGCACCGCCTACCTGGAGATGGTGCGGGCCGCATCCGGCGCGGAGCAGGTGGCGCTCGAAGGGGTCGCCTTCCTCCGCCCGCTCGCCATCCCGGACGGCGAGGAAATGGAGGTCCGGGTAGCGATCGAGGCCGCCGGGTCTGGCCGGGCCTTCCGCATCGAGGCCCGGCCGGCCGGTACGGACGCCTGGCAGGAGCACGCCTCGGGCCGTCTCCGGCAGCCCGAGCCCGGGCGGCTGCCCCGCGTCGACCTGGAGGAGCTGAAGCGGCGCTGTGCTGCGCGACCCTTCGGACCGGCCGATCCGCAGCCCATCCGCAAAAAAGGCAATCCCTTGTGGTTCGGGCCGCGCTGGCAGGACACCCTGAAGGAGATTGGAGTTGGCGAGGGGGAGGCGCTGGCGCGTCTGGAGCTGGCGGAGGAGTTCGCCGGCGATCTCGATTCATTCGCCCTCCACCCGGCGCTGCTAGACGCCGCGACGGGGCCGGCGCAGCTCTTGGGCGAGGGGTATCACCTGCCCATGGCCTACGAGCGGATCACCGTCCGCGCGCCGCTGCCGCGCCGTATCTACAGCCATGTCCGGCGGCAGCCCGGGGACGGAGGAGGCGACCTGATCACCTGCGACTTGTCGATCCTGGCCGAGAGCGGGGAAGTGCTGGTCGAGATCCAGGGTTACACGCTGCGCCGTGTGCGTCCGTCCGAAGCCGCGCCGGTGGCCACGTCGGTCGAGGCACGCCCGGCGGTCGGGATCTCCCGGCTCTACGAATCCGGCATCGAGCCGGCAGAGGGGGCAGAGATCCTCGAGCGCATCCTGACGAGCGGCCTGCGCCTGCCGCAGCTCCTCGTCTCGACCAAGGACTTCCCGGCCGTCCTTGAGCGCGCCCGCTCTCGGGCGGGCGCCGTCCTGAACGAGATCCGGAGCCTGCAGACGGTGGCGGTCCCTCATCCCCGCCCCAACCTGCGCACAACCTACGCCGAGCCTCGCAACGATTTCGAGACGCGCCTGGCCCAGGTCTGGCGGGAGCTGCTCGGGCTCGAGGGCGTGGGCGTTTATGACAACTTCTTCGAGCTGGGAGGCGACTCGCTGCTGGCGATCCGGCTCCTGTCGAAGATCGACGAGACGTTTGGCACCGAGCTCTCGCTGCGGGCCATATTCGCGGCTCCCACGATTGCGGAGCTCGGTGTCGCCATCGTGCAGAGGCAGGCGGAGCAGACGGACGAGACCTCGCTGGCTGCGGCTATCGCGGAGATCCAGCAGCTCTCGCCCGAGGAGCTGATGGCCCTGCTGGAAGAGGAGAAGGAGATGGAGGTGGAAGGCCGTGACTGACCTCGCAAAAACCATCGCCGGGCTTACGCCCGAGCAGCTCGAGCTGCTGCAGCGGCGGATGGCCCGTCTGGACAAGAAGAAGGGCGCCGAGGCGGAGGGGCGGACAGAGATCGTCCGGCAGAGCCGGGAGACCGGCCGCTTCCCTCTGTCCTTCTCGCAGCAGCGGTTCTGGGTCCTGGACCAGCTCCAGCCCGGCACTCCGGCCTACAACATCCCGCTCACCATGCGGTTGCGGGGGCATCTGTCGCCGTCTCTCCTGAAGAGGAGCCTGAACGAGGTCGTCCGGCGGCAGGAGTCGCTGCGCGCCACCTTCCACTCGGGTGAGGGGCAGCCGGCGCAGGCGCTCTCGCCGTTCCGACCGCTGACCCTGCCTGGGATCGACCTGTCGTCGCTGCCGGACGAGCAGAGGGAGCGGGAACTCCTCCGCTTGGCCTCGGAAGAGGCGCGGTGGTCGTTCGACCTGGCCCGAGGCCCTATGGTGCGCATGACCCTGGTCCGGCTGGATCGCGACGAGCACGCAGTGTTCTTGACCGTCCACCACATCATCGCCGACCGCTGGTCACTTGGGATCTTCCTTGGCGAACTGATGGCTTGCTACGAGAGCTTCGAGGCGGGACGCCCCTGCCCGCTGCCGGAGCTGAAGATCCAGTACGTCGACTATGCCGTCTGGCAGCGCCAGAAGCTGTCCGACGCGCTGGGCCCACAGCTCGACTTCTGGAAGGAGCACCTTGCGGGTGCTCCCACCCTGCTGGACCTTCCCACCGACCGGCCGCGGCCCGCCGTCCTGCAGGCCTTACGATCGCCGCAGGGGCAGCGCTCGCTCCAGCTCCCCAAGCCGCTGGTGGATGATCTCCGTAGGCTCGCTCAGGAGCAGGATGCGACGCTGTTCATGGTCCTGCTCGCCGCCTTCGCCGCTCTCTTGGGCCGCTACAGTGGGCGCGACGACCTCCTGGTGGGCTCGCCCATCACCCACCGCAACCGGGCCGGTCTGCAGGAGATCATCGGCCACTTCGTCAATGACGCCGTGCTGCGGTGCCGGCTCGGCGGCGACCCGGAGTTTCGCGAGCTGGTGACTCGGGCACGGGAAGCAAGCCTCGCGGCCTACGAGCACTCGGACGTGCCGTTCGAACGCGTGGTGGAAGAGCTGCAGCCCGAGCGGGCTCCCGGCCGGCCGCCGCTGGTGCAGGTGTTCTTCGTGCTCGAAACCGTCCCCGTGCCCAGTGGCAAGTCGAGCGGGCTTAGCTTGGCACCCATCGAGATCGAGCGGCCAGCCGGGCCCTTCGACCTGATCTTCTACTTGTCCGAGAGCCCGGCGGGCGTCGAAGGAAACCTTCTTTTCGACGCCGATCTCTTCGAGCGCGAGACCGGGGTGCGCTTGGTGGACTCCTTCGCAGAAATCCTCCGCCAGGGTGCGGCGTGGCCGTCCATCCATCTCTCGGAGTTGCGCCTCGCCGAGGGGCTGGAAGCGACCGCGGCCGCAGCTCGGCTGCGCGATCGCAGGCCCACCATCGCGATGGCATCCACGTTCACGGCTGAGCCGGTGGAGGAGGCCCTCTCCTTCTGGATGGAGGAGATCGGCTCCCCGTCGGCGATCACGTTCGCGCCCTACAACCAGGTCTTCCAGCAGCTCCTCGATCCTGAGGGGCACTTTGCCCGCAACGACTTCGGCGTGAATGTAGTACTGCTCCGCTTCGAGGACTGGGAGCGCTACGGCCGGGGCGGCTCGACCGGCCAGGGAGACCCCACCGATGACGGCGAGCGGCTCCGGCGCGACCTGGACGACCTGGTTCGCGCCCTGAGATCGGCGGCGGGCCGCTGGCCGGTCCCGTGCCTTGTGGCGGTCTGCCCGCCCTCGCCGGCGGCCGAGCGCCGGCACGGCGCTCTCCTGGCGGAACTGGAGGACACCCTCGCGGCCGCACTGGAGGAGACCGGCGGGATCTATCTCGTCCTCTCATCCGAGGTCGCGCGACTGTATCCGGTAGGGGAGGTCTTCGACCGGCACGCCGATGAGATGGGGCACGTCCCCTACACACCGCTTTTCTTCTCCGCCCTGGGCACGGTCCTCGCGCGCAGGATTCACGCGCTGCGCAGCGCGCCGCTCAAGGTGATCGCTGTGGACTGTGACCACACCCTCTGGGGCGGAGTCTGCGCCGAGGACGGCCCATTCGGCGTGGCCATCGATCCACCGCACCGTGAGCTCCAGCGCTTCCTCGTCCGCCAGCAGGAGGAGGGGGTGCTGATCTGCCTGTGCAGCAAGAACAGCGAGGAGGACGTGCTCGCCGTGTTCCGCGAGCGTACCGACATGCCGCTGCGGCTGTCCCACGTGGTGGCGCGCTGCATCGACTGGGGGCGCAAGTCCGACAACCTGCGTGCGCTCGCGGCGGAGCTCGGCCTGGGCCTCGACAGCTTCGCGATGCTCGACGACAACCCGATCGAGCGCGCGGAGATCCGCGCCCACTGTCCAGAGGTGCTGGTTCTGGAGCTTCCGGACGACTGGAACGATCTGCCGCGCTTCCTCGACCACGTCTGGGCGTTCGACCGCTTGAAGGTTACGGCGGAGGATCGCCGACGGAACGCGCTCTACCAGCAGAACCTGGAGCGCGAGCGCTTCCTGCAGCGTTCGCTGTCTTTCTCGGATTTCCTGGAGAGCCTCGGGCTCGAGGTGACCATCGAGACTCCGGCGGACTCCCAGCTCCCACGCGTGGCGCAGCTCACCCAGCGCACGAATCAGTTCAACGCCACCACGGCCCGCCGCTCCGAGGCGGAGCTTCGGAAGGCTTTGCAGAGAGGGGCTCTGGAAGCCCTGTCCGTGCGGGTATGGGACCGGTTCGGCGACTATGGTCTGGTGGGAGTTCTCCTGTTCCGGACGGCCGGTGCCGCGCTGGAAGTGGACACCTTCCTCCTGAGCTGCCGGGTGTTGGGCAAGGGGGTCGAGCACCGCATGCTGGCGCGCCTGGGCACCTTCGCCCTGGAGCGGGAACTGGAGGAGGTGGTCGTTCCCTACCGGGAGTCGCCCCGCAACCAGCCGGCCCGCGACTTTTTGGAGGGGTTGCTGGAGGGCTTGGCGGAAGGAGACCGCAAGATGGATGGCGAGGATCTTCGATTCCGGTTCCCCGCCGCCGCGGCAGCTCGGATCGCCTTCGTCCCGCGGGAGACCGATCCGGCGATGTCCGCGTCCTCCGAGAGCGGTGACGCCGGAGCGGTCCGCACAAGCGCTGCGGCAGACCGCCGGCAGGAGGCTCTTCGGCTGGCCCGCATCGCCTCGAAGTTCTCCCGTCCGCAGGCCGTGCTCGACGCGGTGACGGCGCGCCGACACCGCGCCCGGTCCGAAGGCTCGAAAGAGCTGGTGCTCCCCCGCACACCCACAGAGGAGATGCTCGCCGATCTCTGGAATGAGGTGCTCGGGACCAACCAGGTGGGCGTCTACGACAACTTCTTCCGTTCGGGAGGGCACTCGCTCCTCGGAACGCTTCTCATCTCCCGGATTCAGCGCACGTTCGAAATCGAGCTGCCTCTCCTGGCTCTCTTCGATAAACCGACCATCGCCGGGCTTGCGGAGGAGGTGGAACAACGGCTGGTCTTTGGCCTGGATGTCGCCGAGCTGGAGGACAGTTTTGCCGAGATCGAAGGTCTTACCGACGAGGAGGTTGCGGCCTTTCTGGCACAGGAGCACAACTCGGTTCTCAGGAGTTTGGCATGAAGCTTTTGATGCTGCAGAACATGATCTGGATCCCCGCCATCGGCGGTGCGAACAAGGCATCACGCCGACTCCTTGAGGGTCTTGCGGCGCGAGGCCACGAGTGCCGGGTGGTGACGCTGGGCACGGGGAGCCATGGCTCGGGCTCGCGCGAGCAGCTCCTGACTGAGTTGCGGAGCCGTGGCATCGAGCCCGTCCCGGAGGCCTCCGAGGTCGACGTGTTCCGACTTGCCGGAGTGCAAGTCCATGCAGTCAGCGAGACAAAGCGCATCCACTCCGAGGCGGCTCGGCAGATTCGTGATTTCGACCCTGAGTGGGTGCTGGTCGCCGCCGAGGATCCGGGACAGATCCTTCTGAGAGTTGCTCTCGACGAGGCTCCTTCGCGGGTAGTGTACTGGGCACAAACCTCCATGGCCTTGCCTTTCGGGCCGGATCAGATGCTCGGCTCGGCCAGCGAAGCCGGGCTGGTAGAGCGGACTGCCGGCCTGCTCACGGTGAGCCGGTATCTTCAGCGCTATATGAGGGACTTTGGAGGATTGGAGGCCACGGTGCTACCAGTGCCGGTATACGGCGAAGGTCCCTTCCCCCGGACGGCGAGCTTCGAGCGGGGTTGCGTCACAATGATCAACCCGTGCACCTACAAGGGGCTGCCGATCTTCCTCGAACTGGTGCACCGAATGCCCGGGACGGAGTTTGCCGCAGTTCCTACATGGGGAACAACTGAGGAGGACCGGGCCGCACTGGCCGAACTGCCCAACGTGCGCCTCTTGGAGGCGAGTGAGAACATCGACGACATCTTCGCCCAGACGCGTATCCTCGTCGTGCCCTCTCTCTGGACCGAGGCCTTTGGCGTCATCGTCGTGGAGGCCATGCTGCGTGGAATCCCTGTCCTGGCGAGTGACGTGGGGGGAGTGCCCGAGGCGAAGCTCGGGGTCGACTATGTGCTGCCTGTTCGGCCCATCGAGCGCTATGAGGCGAAATTCGACGAGAAGAAGAATCTGATCGCCGTCGTGCCCGAGCAGGACATCGATCCCTGGGAGCGGGCTCTGCGCCGCCTGCTGACCGACCGCGCCCACTATGAGCAAATCTCGACCGCCTCGCGGGAGGCGGCGCACGCTTTCGTCGCCACCACCGGAATCGAGCCGTACGAGCGCTATCTCGGTGGCCTGAAGCCCCGTTCGGAAGTCAGGAGCGAAGCCGCGGCACCACCCCGCGTAGAGTTGCAGCGGCTGTCGCCGGAAAGACGAACGCTGTTGGCTTTGCGGGCGTTGCGCCGCAAGAAGGAGGAGGGCACAGGCACGGAACAGGCGCTCATCCCGCGCCGGGAGACGGCGGAACGCGCGCCGCTCTCCTTCGAGCAGGAGCGCCTGTGGTTCCTCGACCAGCTCGACTCCGGGAGCCCGGCCTACAACGAGCTCGGGGGGGTCCGCCTCCTCGGCCGGCTGGACCTGGAGGCGCTCCGCCGCAGTCTGGAGACGATTGTCGCGCGGCACGAGGCCCTGCGCACCACGTTCGCTACGCAGGACGGCACGCCGATGCAGGTGATAGCACCGGCCGAAACCTTCCGGCTCCAAGTGGTAGACCTGCGGGGAACGGAGGCGGGCGAGCCTTTGGAGGCGGCGAAGAGCCAGGTGCTGGATCAGGTGCAGCAGCCCTTTGACCTCAGGCGCGGGCCGCTGCTGCGCACCCGCCTCTTCCAGTTGGACGACGAGGACTTCGTGCTGGCGGTCGTGGTCCATCACATCGTTTCGGACGGGTGGTCCCTGGGGGTTTTCGTCCGCGAGCTCGCGGCTCTCTACCGGGCCTACGTGCAGGGGGAGCCTTCGCCTCTGCCCGAGCTACCGATCCAGTACGGGGACTACGCCGCCTGGCAGCGTCGGTGGATGAGCGGCAAGGTTCTGGAGGAGCAGCTCGCCTACTGGACCAAGCAGCTCGAGGGCGCCCCGCCGCTCCTGAAGCTGCCCACCGACCGGCCGCGCCCGGCGGTCCAGACCGACCGCGGGGCCAAGAAGCTGCTGCACTACCCGAATGGATTGGCGGACCGGCTCCGCGACTTGGGAGAGCGCGGCGGCGCGACGTTTTTCATGACCCTGCTGTCCGCCTTCCAGGCGCTCCTCAGCCGGTACACCGGCCAGCACGACATCGTCCTCGGAACCGATATCGCCAACCGGCCGCGCTCCGAGATGGAGCCGCTGATCGGGTTCTTCATCAACCAGCTCGCTCTGCGCGGCGACCTGTCGGGGAACCCGACGTTCGACGAGTTGCTCGCCCGCGTGCGCCGGATGACCCTGGACGCCTACGCGCACCAAGCGGTCCCCTTCGCCAAGGTCGTGGAGGCGCTTCGCCCCGACCGCAACCTTGGATATACGCCGCTGTACCAAGCGATGTTCGCCCTGCAGAACGCTCCTCTCGGGGAGCTGTCGCTGCCCGGCCTGACGCTGTGCTCGTTCGATGTGGACAAGGAGAGCGCCAAGTTCGACCTGGTGCTCCTGCTGGTCGAATCCGAGCGCAGGTTGGGCGGACTGGTGGAGTACAACACCGACCTCTTCGACGGCACGACCATCGAGCGGTGGATGGAACATTACGGGCTGCTGCTGGAGGCGGTCGCCGCCGATCCCCGGCGCCGGCTTCTGGAGATTCCGTTCCTCCCCGAGACCCAGAGGCACCAACTCCTGGCGGAGTGGAACGACAGCGGGCTCGCCGCGCCCAACCTCCTCTTCCCCGAGCTGTTCGCGGTGCAGGTGAAGCGCTCGCCGGACGCCGTCGCTGCCGTGTGCGGCGCCGAGCAGCTCACCTATCGCGAGCTGGATCGGCGGTCGACCGTCTTGGCCGCGGTGCTCTCCGGGCAAGGCGCCGGCCACGGTTCGGTGGTGGCGCTCCTGGCGGGGCGCAGCCTCGACTTCCTTACCGCTATCCTGGCCGTCTTCAAGGCGGGCGGCGCCTACCTCCCACTGGACCCCGAGCATCCACCGCACCGGCTTCGCCAGGTCCTGGAGGGGAGTGGCGCCGCTCTGGCTTTAGTGTCAAGTGCCATGGAGGAACGGCTCGGCCAAGCCATGGCCGGTCTGCCCGGATGGCAACCGGCGATCCTGGGCCTCGAAGCCGCCCTGGCTGTCGAGAGCGGGAACGGTTTCCGTTCCGTCTCGCTGGCACCGGAGGATCTGGCCTACGTGATTTATACCTCCGGCTCCACCGGCGCTCCCAAGGGAGCGATGGTGGAGCACCGGGGCATGGTCAACCACCTGTGGGCCAAGGTCCACGAACTGCGGCTGGGCACGACCGATGCCGTGGCGCAGACCGCGTCGCAGTGCTTCGACATCTCGGTCTGGCAGTTCCTGTCGACCCTGCTAGTGGGCGGGCGGGTCCACGTCTTGCCGGACGAGATCGCCCACGATCCGGCCGCTCTGCTCGAAACCGTGGAGACCGAGTCGATCTCCATCTTGGAGACCGTGCCGTCCCTGATGCGGGTGCTCCTCGATGAGGTGGCGCACCGTGGAGCGGCTCGGCTGGAGCTGGCGGCGCTGCGGTGGCTGATCCCCACCGGCGAGGCGCTCCCGCCCGACCTGTGCCGTCTCTGGCTGCAGGTCTACCCCCGCGTGCCGCTGCTCAACGCCTACGGGCCCACCGAGTGCTCGGACGACGTTACGCATCATCGTATCCCGGTCCCGCCGGCCGAAGGGGTGGGCTCGATTCCCATCGGCCGGTCCGCGGCCAACCTGCGTCTCTACGTCCTTGATCCCGCGCTCCGGCCGGCTCCTGCAGGAGTGGCGGGCGAGCTGTTCGTCGGCGGCGCGGGTGTGGGACGGGGCTACCTGGGCGACCCGGCGCGGACGGCGGAGGTGTTCGTACCGGACCCGTTTTCCGGCGAGGCCGGTGCGCGCCTGTACCGAACCGGCGACCTGGGTCGCCGCCTCGCGGACGGCGCGCTCGAGTTCCTCGGCCGGGTGGACCACCAGGTCAAGGTGCGGGGCTTCCGCATCGAGCTGGGGGAGATCGAGACCGTGCTTCGTGCCCACCCGGCGATCAAGGACACGGTCGTCCTGGCTCGGGAAGATGCTGCAGGGCACTCCCGGCTGGTGGCGTACGTGGTTCAGGACCCGGCCGCCGAGCTGGCCGAAGAGGGAGCGGCCGCGGAGCACGGCCTGGATGGGGACAAGGTCGAGCAGTGGAAGACCATCTTCGACGAGGTCTACCGGCAGGGAGATTCCGCGGAGGCGGACTCGGGGGTCAACCTGCGCGTCTGGGTGGACAGCTATACCGGCGAGCCGCTGCCGGAGGATGAGATCCTCGAGTGCGTCGAGGATTCTGTGGATCGTATCCTGCGGCTCCAGCCGAAGCGGGTCCTGGAGATCGGCTGCGGCACCGGGCTCCTGCTGACGCGCATCGCCCCCTCCTGCCTTTCGTACTGGGCTACGGACATCTCGAGTGAGGTGCTGGCAGCTCTGGCCGAGCGGGTGGAGGAGCGCCGGCGGGACCTGCCGGACGTCCAGCTCTTCGAGCGCGCCGCCCATGACCTCCAGGGCATTCCGGCTCAGTCGTTCGACCTCGTGATCATCAACGAGGTGGTCCAGTATTTCCCTAGCGCCGACTACCTGGTCCAGGTGCTGGAGACGGTAGTGGAGAAGGTCCGTCCCGGTGGCCGGATCTTCGTGGGAGGCGTGCGCAACCGCTCGCTGTTCGAGGCCTTCCACGCCTCGGTCCAGCTCCGGCAGGCGCCAGACTCTCTGGCGCTGGACGAGCTGCGGCGGCGGGTGCGGTCGCACATGTCCCGCGAGAAGGAGCTTCTGGTGGCGCCGGAATTCTGGAGCATGATGCACCAGCACCTGCCGCAAATCGGCGGAGCCCGGATCGAGCTCAAGGGTGGACGGGCCCACAACGAGCTGACCCGCTTCCGCTATGACGTGACGCTCCAGGTAGGGGCGGACAGCCCGGTCCCGGAGCCGTCCTGGCTGGATTGGGGCAAGGAGGGGCTGAGTCTGGCCTCGCTGCGCCGTCTCCTCCAGGAGGAGAGGCCCGGGCGGCTGGGCGTGCTCGGTGTGCCCAATGCCCGCCTGCGCCAGGAGAGCCTGCTCCTGGATCGCCTGTGGGAGGGCTCCGGGAGCATGGTGCTGGGCGATCTGCGCCGCGAGGTGGAAGCGCTGCAGGGCACGGCGGTAGAACCCTCCGATCTCTGGCGCCTGTCCGAGGAGCTGCCGTACCGCGTGGACGTGCGCTGGTCGGTCCAGGGAGCCGACCGCGTGGACGTGGTGTTCCGTCCGCTGGAGGAGCGAGAGTCCGAGATGACGGTGCCTGCTGCGGCCCGGCGGGAGGGGAGGCTCCACCGCTGGAGCGACTACGCCAACAACCCTCTCCAGGGGCTGTTCGCCGACCAGCTCGCCCCTCGGCTGCGCGGCTTCCTGGCCGAGCGGCTGCCGGACTACATGATCCCGTCGTCGTTCGTCCTGCTGGAGGCTCTGCCTCTCACCGCCAACGGCAAGGTTGACCGGCGGGCGCTGCCCGCGCCGGAGGAGGAGAGGCCGGAGCTGGCTCAGGCGTTCCTGGCGCCCCGCACCCAGGTGGAGGAGACGCTCGCGGCGATCTGGACGCAGGTGTTGCGCCTGGACCAGGTGGGGGTGCACGACAACTTCTTCGAGTTGGGAGGCGACAGCATCCTGAGCATCCAGATCGTTGCCAAGGCCAACCAGCAGGGGCTGCGCCTGATCCCACGGCAGATGTTCCAGCACCAGACCATCGCGGAGCTTGCCCGCGTGGTGGGCACGGTCGCGGCCGTAGAGGCC
>DASUNJ010000036.1:0-4296 GCA_036277235.1 Thermoanaerobaculia bacterium
GCCACGCCGCACCTTGCCGCCGGTCACCCCCAGCTCGATGGAATCCTCCTCCTCCCCGCCGCCGCCGTCGTCATCCTCCCGGATCTCCAGCTCGCCCGGCTTCGACTCGATCTCGAGCCGCTGCCCGGAGCTGGCGACGACGAAGGTATCCGCGATGTCCAGGGCGATCTCGTAGACCTCCCCTTCCTGCACGGCGTTGGAGAGGCGGAAATGAAACACCGCGAGCGGGCCGTCCACGGCATTGATGGAGGCGCTCGGCGAGCGGAAGGTGACGTCCGCGCCCTCGCCGTCGAACGAGACCTGGAAGGTGGCATCCTGGCGAGCGCTGAAGACCTCGACTTTCTCCAGGCTGGCGAAGGGCGAGCCCGTCGCCGCCTCGCCGGTCATGGCGTTAGCCGTCGAGCGATTGCGGCCCTGGCGGCGGGCGCCGATGCAGATCTGCCCCTGGGCGATGGGGCGCGAGGCATAGGTGCGGACGACCACGGACACCAGGTCGCCCGGCCCGCCGCGGGCGTCGTTGACCCGCAGGGTGAGCTTCTCGGCGGCTTCGGCCTGTTGCGGAGCAAGGGCGGAAAGGGCGAGGACCGCCACGGTGAGGGTGAAACGAGCGAATGTGGGGTGCTTCATGGGTGACCTACCTTGTTGCTAGGGCCGGACCAGAAAGCGGACCGGCTCCGAGGCAGCGAGCCTCGCTCCCCGTTCGTCCAAAGCTTCCACGCTCCAACGATAGAGAACTGCAGGATGCAAGCCGCGTGCGACATCTTCCGGCAGCCGGGCGGAGGAGACCGTCACCGTCTCCTGCCAGAGTACGGCATCGTCGACGGCCCGCAGGGTTACGCGATACGAGCGCGCTCCTTCGACACCCTCCCAGCGGAACTCCCGAGGCATCTCCGAAATTTCCCCGCTCGGCCCGATCGGGCGCAGGTGCCCGCCGCGGCGGACCTCGCCGGCCCCCGGATCGGGCAGCGGCGGCGCCTGCGCGGCGCGAAAGAACAGCCCCACCGCCAGCGCCAGGACGATCAAAGCGGCCAGTCTGGCGGCCCAGACCAGGGAGTGCCGGCGGCCCGGAAAGGCCAGCGGAATCGGCTGCTTGGGCAGTTCGAGAGCTTCCAGCCTGGCGACGATGAAATCCACGTCCTCATCCTTCTCGGGAGCCTCGGCGAACAGCCGCGCCATCTCGCGCTCCGAATTGCACGCAGGGCAGCGGGATGCGTGCTCCTCCAGGCGGCGGCGCTCGTCTGGGATCGCCTCGCCGGTCTCCAGACGGAGCCAGTCTTCAGGGGAAGGGCAGCCGGTCTCCGGGGACCAGGCGGAATGGAGCGAGTCACTCAGCGACACGTGCTGCCTCCTTGACGAGCCCATAGCGGCGCCGGAGCTTGCGCGTGGCGCTCACGATGTAGGCCTTGGCCCCCGAGCGGTTGTCGAGCCCGAGGAGCTCGGTGATGCGCGGCAGGGTCAGGCCATTGGCGAAGTGCAGATAGAGGACCTTGGCCTCTAGGGGTTCCAGCTCCTCCATGGCGGCGCGCAGCTCGCCCGCGGCCTCGGCCCGCGCCAGGACCTCCTGGGCGTCGGGCAGCGGATCGGCCATCTCGGGCGCGCTGTCCAGGTCGGTCAGCGGCGAGGAGCGCCGCCGGTTGGATTCGCCCCGGTTGATGGCCACGCTGCGGGTGACCTGGTAGAGCCAGGTCGAGAACCGGCTCTCGCCGCGGAAGGAGCCGAGGCGGGAATGGACCCGGACGAACACCTCCTGCGCGAGATCCGCGGCCTCGTCGCGGTTGCCGCAGACCCGGAGGCACCAGTACGCGACCTTGGGATAGAAACGCCGGTACAGAACGCCGAGGCACTCGGAGGCGAGGGCCGGATGGGCGCGGGCCTTCTCGACCAGTTCCTCGTCGCTGAGCCGATCCAAGTCCATGCAACGGCCTCGTTTCCGGGCTGGGAGGAGCCCTTCGAGTAGCGTACAGGGAACCGGGAACGGCACACAATCGGCGGCCATACCCACTGAGACAGGCGGGCGGCAGGGGCGGAACAGATTCAGGAGGGCTCGGGGCCCTTTACGCAAGAAATGAAGGAGAACGTGTAGGCGCGGGTGCCGGGGGTGAGGAAGCGCAGACGCACACGTCTGCTGCGAAACTCGGGAGAGCCGATGAGCGAAACCATGCGCGGGCGATCCCAGACGGCGAAGGTGTGGCCGTCCCGCTCGACCAGGTCGGCGCCGCGGTCGTGCGGCGGAACGGGGCCACCGTCCACCTCGACTTCCACTTCTCCGCCTTCCGAGGCGGCCACGAGGTTGACGCCGGCCGCATCACAGACCAGCTCAAGCTCGGCGCCGGGCTCCAGGACTTCCATGAACTCGGACTCGTGGCGCCAGCACCCGCGGGCATTGAACATCCCGGCCGGTGCCGGCTCCTGGTCCTCCCGGTGCCGCACCTCCTCGCCGGGACGGTAGCCCTCCGCGGCCAGGAGACGGCCCCGGAGATAGCCGATGTAGGTTTCGCGGGTGGCCGGGTAGCAGACAGCGCCGGGGCGGTCCTCCTCCCGCAACGGGGCGAGGACCGGGGGCATGGGCTCTGTATCGCCGGCATGGCCGGCCTCGCGCAGGAGGAGCTGGATCATCTCCTCGGTATGGCCGTAGGCCCCCTCGCCGAAGTGCTCGTAGCGCAGGTACCCGCGGGCGTCGGAAAGGTACTTGGCGGGCCAGTAGTGGTTGGCGAACAGCCTCCAGGTCTCGCGGGAGTTGTCGAGCAGGACCGGATAGGGGATTCCCTCGGCGCGCACGGCCGCCGCGACCACCGCCGGATCGCCCGTGAACTCGAACTCCGGCGTGTGGACGCCCACGATGGTGAGCCCCCGTCCGGAATAGCGCTCGTGCCAGGTCTTCAGATACGGCAGCGTGCGCAGGCAGTTGATGCAGGTCGAGTCCCAGAAATCCACCAGCACGACCCGTCCCCGGGCCGCGGCCATGGATACCGGCGGTCCCTGGACCCACTCGCCAGGACCGAGCTCCGGAGCGCGGAGGGGGACGGTGATCGGCGGCACGCTAGCCCTGCTCGAGCACCGTCTCCGCGGAATTCAGGATGGCATCGCGCCGGATCCAGTTGGGGCTTCTCTCGATCGCCCGGCGGTTCACCAGGTCGACCTTGCGCCCCAGCAGGGCCTCCAGCTCCTCCTTCATCTGCATGTGCTCGAAGAGGCCCCAGTCGGCGGACAGATCGAACGTGACGAGCACGTCCACGTCACTGTCCGGCCGGAAGTCATCCCGCAGGACGGAGCCGAACATGGCGAGCACGCGGATCTTCCAGCGATGGCAGAAACGCTCCACCGCGTCCGAACGGATGAATTCGAAGAGATCGTCGCGCGTCATGAGCCGGAGTATATCCGCGCCCTTCTCGCCTATGATTACGCGGAACCCATGTCGGAACCCATACCGGCTGAGCCCATAATCGCCCCTCCCTGCGAGGCGCCCCGAAAGAGCCGCGTGCGCCTCGTGGTCCTCGCCCTGCTCGGGCTGCTCGCCGTCTGGCTGGCCTGGCAGGCGCTCACCTGGCCGGACGTGTCCACCCTGGCCAAGGAGGAGCCGGAGACGACCGCCTTCATCGAGAGCTACCGCGACGGCGGCTGGCTCGGGCTCGGCAAGGACCGCGAGGTCGAGTGGAAGTGGGTGCCCGGCTCGCGGCTATCCTCCAACCTGAAGCGGGCGGTGATCGTCTCGGAGGACATCGAGTTCTTCTCCCACAACGGCTTCTCCACCCGCGAGCAGCGCGCCGCGCTGGAGGACGCCTGGGAGGACAAGAAGATCCCGCGAGGAGCTTCCACGATCACTCAGCAGCTCGCCAAGAACCTCTGGCTCTCTCCCTCGCGCAATCCGCTGCGCAAGGTCAAGGAGGCGATCCTCACCTGGCAGCTCGAGCGGAGCCTGAGCAAGCGCCGCATCCTGGAGATCTACCTGAACGTGGTGGAATTCGGGGAGGGGATCTACGGCGCCGAGGCCGCGACCCGTCATTATTACGGAAAGTCCGCCCGCAGCCTCACCGAGCGCCAGGCCGCCGAGCTCGCCGCGAGCCTCCCGCGCCCCAAGTCCTGGCACCCCGGGAGCAAGAGCAAGAGCTACCAGAGCAAGATACGCTCCATCCAGCGCAGGATGGCCAAGGCAAGCTGGCTGCGCCGCAGGGTCTAATCGGCATCTTCGAGGCGTGCAATCACGGAATCCTGGCTCCCGATCAAATCCGCAAGTTGCTTCTGCGTGAGCCCGGCCGCCGAGCGAACGTCGTAGATCATGCGCGCAACTTGAGATTT